>CAZGOR010000091.1:6586-11790 GCA_964527875.1 uncultured Bacteroides sp.
GTCCCATATTTCGTCCACCAAGGAAAAACTCTGAAATGCCACGAGAGGAAAAGCGGGTTGAATAAACTCCTATAAGAACAATAACCACAAAATACAGAACAAACGGAATAAGGATCTGATAATTCATTATGGAATGATTTTTGTCTCAAAATTAGTCAAATGTGAGATGCGAAAAGAATATTCGAATGCTTTCAATTTAAACATAAAATCTTATTTTTGCACTTCATATTCAGATTCATTAACTGAAATCTAAAAAAGAAAATTATGTTTTACAAGAAGAATCATGTTTTCAGGATAGCAATAACAGCCATCCTGTTATTTGTATCAGCATTGATCAATGCACAGACTATTAATGAAGTCATCAATGTATTTAATACAGGAGCTGATGAGGTTAATGCCGGAAGTTTCGAGGCAGCCATCGCAAAATTTGAAGAATGTATCCAGCTGGCCAACAAGCTTGGCGAAGAAGGTGATGAGGTAAAGGCGAGAGCCCAGGAACAGATACCAACTATTCATTACCGTATTGCACTTGACACTTACAAAGAAAAAGATATTGAAGGAGCAATTTCATGGTTTGAAAAAACAGTTGAAGCCTGCGATAAATACGGGAATGAAGACATCAAAGCAAAATCATTGAATTATATACCACAGCTTTATTATGCTCAAGGCAGTACACAATTTAGGAACGAAGAAATTGAAGAAGCCCTTGCAAGTTTTGATAAAGCAATTGAATATAGACCGGATTATTCCAGGGCTTTTTTAGGGAAGGGTCTGGTATACAAAAAACTGGAACAGGAAGAGAATATGTTTTTAGCGCTGGATAAAGCTATTGAGACCGGGAATTCATCAGGAGATGATAAAACTGCTGCTGCAGCTGCCAAAACAGCCAGGGATTACTTCGTGGTTGCAGGAATGAAAGCCTTAAAAGCCGAAGATTATAGTTCTGCCATTGATTTTTTTAATGCTTCATTTAAGTATGATGATCAATATGCTGATCCTTACTATTATATGGCGAATATTTACAATAAAAAGCTTGAATATGAAAAAGCAGCTGAAAATGCGAAAAAGGCCATTCAGTATGATAACAGTGAACCGGAGAAAAAAGCAAGGATATACTATGAATTAGGAAATGCATATGTTGGTCTGGTTGAATACGAGAAAGCATGTGAAGCATACAGGAACGCTTTGTATGAACCCTATACCAATGTTGCAAAACACAAGATGGAAAATGTACCGGATTGCCAGTAAAAGGGTATTACCTTCCCCACATAAATTGTCCAACATGAGCATAAGCAATCCTTGGGTTTACACACATCACAGGGATTTTTGAGCTATTTGCAACAATATATTGTTCCGCTGCCCCGAAAATAAAATCGGTAAAATTTAAATGCCTGGTGGTTGTGATAAGAATCAGATCAGCACTCACTTTCTGGGCAAAATCAAGGGTTTCCTGTGCAAATTTTGAGGATTTGGATGCTGTATAAATCTCATATTCAAGATTGTTTTGGATAAGGAATTTAATAGCAAAATTCAGATTTATATTAACTTTTTTCTGAAGTCCCTTATCTAAAACCGGCGCTTTAAACAAGTATACTTTTGAGTTAAAATACTTTCCAAGGAAAATTGCCCACTGAAGCTTTTCCTTATTTTCTGCTTTAAAATCTATAGGGAAGACAATACTTCTGAAGCGGTCATCGGTGTGTGGTTTATCCTGGATCACAATAAAAGGAACGGTTGAGCCTGCAATGACTTTTAAAGCCCAGCTCCCGGTGATTTTTTGCATTCCCTTAATGCCATGAGTACCCATGATAACCATGCTTGCATCGGAATCACTGGCGTACTTTGAAATATCATTAAAAATCCTGCCGGTCAGGATAATTGTCTCCAGCATGAAGTTATATTTTACTTGTAAATCTTCAGCAGTTTTCCTGAACCGCTCTTCAGCCTCATTGAAGCTTTTTTTTGCCATATTCGGATCAATAATATGAATGAGACGTACATTGTTTTCTACCATTTTTGCAATCCGGATGGCATGTAACAGGGCATATTCCGATAATTCGGTGTAATCCCATGTGACTAATATTGTATTCCTGTCTTTATCCATTCAAATGATATCAGTTTGAAGTGTGTATAAATTTAGTTTATTCTTTTTATTTACAAAAATCTGCGGAAAGTAACTTCTGATGAAAATATGTATTTTTGTAGTTCATTTTTAGAGAAAAAACTGATGAAAGAGCTATACAGGAAAAAAATCAAAGACATCTTATCAGAAAAAGAGATTGGTAAGGAGTTCATTGTAAAAGGTTGGGTTCGCACGAAACGTGGGAATAAGCAAATTGCATTTATTGCAGTCAATGATGGTAGTATCCTGAATCATCTGCAGGTTATAGCTGATGTGCCAAAGTTTAATGAAGAGATCATGGATAAGATTTCTACAGGAGCATGTATTGAAGTAAAAGGGAAACTTGCTGAATCACCCGGGAAGGGACAGGATGTTGAATTACATGCAGAAGAAATCATTGTCTACGGATCTGTTGATCCGGCAATTTATCCGTTACAGAAAAAAAGCCATTCCCTGGAATTTCTGAGGGAAATTGCCCATCTCAGGCCAAGGACTAATACTTTCGGAGCAATCCTGAGACTTCGTCATCATTTGTCATATTCAATTCATAAATATTTTAATGACAAGGGCTTTTACTATATGCATACTCCGATTATTACCGGGTCTGATTGTGAAGGTGCCGGAGAGATGTTCCGGGTAACCACCCTCGATCCGGTATCCCCACCTTTAAGAAAAGATGAGGGAGTTGATTACAGTGAGGATTTTTTCGGAAAAGAAACCAATTTAACTGTATCCGGACAGCTTGAAGGAGAACTGGGAGCATTGGCCCTTTCAGCAATATATACCTTCGGTCCAACATTCAGAGCTGAAAACTCAAATACACCACGACATCTTGCTGAATTCTGGATGATCGAACCTGAAATGGCCTTCTATGATATCCATGATAATATGGATCTTGCTGAAGATCTTTTAAAATACGTGATGAGTTATATACTTAAACATTGTATGACAGACCTTGAATTTCTGCAGAAAACGTATGATGAGCAACTAATTGAAAGATTAAATTTCGTTCTTGAAAATGATTTCGTTCGTTCTGTATATACAGAAGCAGTTGAGATCCTGAAAAAAGCTGACCAGAAATTTGAATTCCCGGTTGATTGGGGTCGTGATTTACAATCAGAGCATGAAAGATATCTTGTTGAAAAACATTTTAAGAAACCTGTTATGCTTACCGATTATCCAAAAGATATCAAAGCCTTTTATATGAAACAGAATGAAGATGGTCGGACAGTAAGGGCACTTGATGTTTTGTTTCCAAAGATCGGTGAGGTTATTGGTGGTTCACAAAGAGAGGAAAACTATGATAAACTGCTTCAGAGAATTATGGAATTAAACCTTCCTGAAAAAAATCTCTGGTGGTATCTTGAGTCCAGGAAATTCGGTACTGCTCCACACAGTGGCTTCGGTCTTGGATTTGAAAGACTCATGCTGTTCATCTCAGGAATGAGTAATATCAGAGATGTCATCCCGTTTCCAAGAACTCCAAATAATGCAGAATTCTGATGGAATCGGGACTTTAACATTTTTTTGGTAATATTATTAAAGGATTTTTTGTAACTTTTCAGAAGATAAGAAAGTTGCAACTGAAAAGAAGATGCTTAAGCAGAAATTACAACAAAAATTATTACAGAAACTGTCGCCTCAGCAGATCCAGATGATCAAGCTACTGGAAATTCCTACCATTCAGCTTGAGCAGAGAATTAAGAAGGAGCTTGAGGAAAATCCGCTTTTGGAGGAAGGGGCAGAGGATGAATTAACGCTGAAGGAAAATGAACAATCAGATGAAGATATAGAGAATGAACAAGATGCTGATTTTGATGAATTTTCTATCGAAGATTATCTGGATGACGAAGATGTACCTGTTTATCGCCTGAATCCAAAAAATTATCAGAAAGACGAGAAACGCGATGAGATCCCATTTTCTGTCGGGACTTCATTTCATGAATATCTTGAAGACCAATTGGGATTAAGAGAATTGACCGAAAAACAGGAAATGCTCTCTCTTTATTTACTGGGTAATATCGATGATGATGGTTATTTAAGAAGAAAGCTGGATTCAATTGCGGATGACCTTGCATTTACTGAGAATATTCAAACGACTGAGGAAGAACTTCATGAGGTATTAAAGATCATACAGGATTTTGATCCGATAGGAGTTGGAGCGAGAGATTTGCAGGAATGCCTTCTGCTTCAGATTGAAAACAAGGATATGCAAATCAAGGAAATAGCCCTTGCCAGAAAAATATTGAAATATTATTTTCAGGAATTCACAAAAAAACACTATGATAAAATCCTAACAAGACTGAATATCAGAGAAGAGGAATTAAAATCAGCACTGGATGAAATACTTAAGCTAAATCCGAAACCTGGAAGTGCTTATAGTGATCCTCAGAATAAAAATATTCAGCATATTGTTCCTGATTTTATTCTTGAAAATGAGGATGGTGAATTACAGTTGAGCCTGAATGCAAAAAATGTTCCCGAATTACGAATCAGCCAGGCTTATAGTGATATGATAAAAACCTATCACGTTAACAGAAACAAACAGACGAGGGAACAAAAGGAAGCAATCAGTTTTGTTAAACAAAAACTGGATTCTGCCAAATGGTTTATAGATGCTATCAAGCAGAGGCAGAACACATTAATGTTTACCATGAATGCGATCATCAATTTTCAGAGGGAATATTTCAAGGAGGGTGATGAGAGGAAACTGAAACCTATGATTCTTAAAGATATAGCTGATATGACAAACCTTGATATTTCAACTATATCAAGGGTTGCCAACAGTAAATATATTCAGACTCATTTTGGTATTTATCCACTTAAATTTTTCTTTTCTGAAGGAATGCAAACTGATACTGGCGAAGAAGTATCAACAAGGGAAATAAAGAAAATATTGCAGGAATGTATCAAGGCAGAAGAAAAGCGTAAGCCTTTAACAGATGAGAAACTTGCAGAAATTCTCAAAGAGAAAGGTTACCATATCGCCAGACGTACGGTAGCAAAATATCGTGAACAGCTTGGTATTCCGGTTGCACGCTTGAGGAAAGAAATATAGTATGAATCGGTGACCTCCTGCGGA
>CAZGOR010000092.1:0-11785 GCA_964527875.1 uncultured Bacteroides sp.
TTCAAGATGCAGGCGGGAAATATATCTGGGAAGATGATTCATCCCGTGAAGCAATTCCATTGGATATAGAGACTGTATATGATTGTGCAAACCACGCTGATATCTGGATCAATTCGGGTGATGCCCGAACTCTGAATGATATATTAAATACAGATCAGCGATTGCAATATTTCAGGCCATACATTGAAAAAAGGATTTATAATAATAATGCCAGGTTGAATTCTTCGGGTGGAAATGATTACTGGGAATCCGGAGTCATCAATCCACATATTATATTGAAGGATCTGATTCATGTTTTTCACCCGGAAATTCTTCCTGATCATCAACTCGTTTATTATAAAAAACTGGAATAGTGAAATTTATTTATCTTTGCAAATCAGATAAATGATTTGCCATGCCCAGTATCAGAGAACTTAAGGATGAGATCAATGCCATCGCCCATGACCTGATTAACGAGTGTTTCATGTACAGGCATTTTCATCCCTCAAAAGACGGGGCTGTCAATAAGGTTATCAGTGAGGTTATCAGAATGAGAAATGATCTGATTCATCGTGTGAATCATCCTGAAGGTAAAGACGAACCGGAAAAATTGAAGAGTTATTACAAAAAGATCCGGGAAGATATGGCAAAGATGGGACATCTTACTGATAAGTTAGAATAATGATTAAACTAAGTTGCAAGTTTCAGGTTAACATTATTATAAATCAGAGCATTATAAATTATAATTAATTGAAATCCTTAATTACAATTAATATTTTTAGTTACAATACATTGATATTTAATAACCTGTAACTTGTAACCTGTAACTTGCAACCTGAATTAATTAATTCCAGATATACCTGTAAATAACCGCTATCATTGACTACCTATCATCAGAATGACCAGCTTAAATTTTTTCTGAAGCAATCATTTGTATTTCTCTTTCTGATCGTTTTATTGTTTTTGCTTTTTATTACCGATGTTATCACAGGCTCTGTAAATATTCCTGTTACAGACATATTTAAAACCCTGTTTTCCGGATCATCTTTGAAACCCGAATGGAAAACGATTTTATTTGATTTCAGATTGCCGAAAGCATTTACAGCCATTATAGCCGGAACAGCATTATCAGTAAGCGGATTAGAGATGCAAACCTATTTCAGAAACCCTCTAGCCGGTCCGTTTGTGTTAGGTATCAGTGCAGGTGCCAGTCTGGGTGTTGCTATTCTGGTTATGGGCATATCCCTGGTTACAGGTTCAGTTTTTATTTCCATGATGAGCCAGTGGTCTCTTGCAATTGCATCCTGGGCAGGCTCCGGCCTGGTACTTATACTCATCCTGGCTGTTTCCTTAAGAATCAAAGATAATACCACAATACTGATTCTGGGTATCCTTTTTGGCAGCATAACCCTTGCAATTGTCAGTTTGTTGCAATATTCCGGCAGCGAATCGGAAGTAAAAGCATTTGTTGTATGGACACTGGGCAGTCTGGGTAATGTAACAGGTCCACAACTCCGGGTGATGATATTTAGTACAGTAGCTGGTTTGTTGATATCCCTGTCAGCTCTTAAGGGATTAAATGTCCTGCTGCTGGGAGAACAGTATGCCCTGACTATGGGGATTAATGTAAGATTTATCAGGGTCATGATCTTTTTAAGTACCAGCATTCTTGCAGGAACCGTGACAGCATTCTGCGGACCAATTGGATTCATTGGAATTGCCGTTCCACATATCACAAGAATGATATTCAGATCAACCGATCACAGGATACTGTTACCGGGAACAATATTGATCGGATCTTCCATCATGTTAATCAGTGATATCATATCCCAGCTTCCCGGTTCCAATCAGATACTGCCTGTTAATTCTGTAACAGCAATTATAGGAATACCTGTGGTAATATGGATCATTTTAAAGAAACAACGTCTGGTATCTTTATCCTGAATGGAATATCAAAAAAAACATATCGTTAAACTTGAAAGCCTGGCCATCGGGTATAAAAAGGGAAGATCAGAAACGATCCTCCTGAAAGGACTCAATACAGGGGTTTACAATGGTGAGCTGGTTGCTGTTATAGGCCGTAATGGTACAGGGAAAAGTACGCTTTTACGTACATTATGCGGCCTGCACGATCCACTCTATGGTCAGGTAATGATTTCCGATATGCCGGTTAAAAAATATAATGTTAATGCAAGAGCCAGGAAGATCGCATATGTCTCAACAGAAAATATTCATCCCGGCCATATGAGGGTAAAAGATATGGTGGCACTGGGCCGCACACCCTATACCGGATGGTTTGGTACACTTGCAGGGACTGATAAGACCATGATTATGGATGCTATTGATGCAGTCGGTATGACCGGGAAACAAAACGATTTTATTGACGAGATCAGCGATGGCGAGCGCCAGAGAACTATGATCGCCAGAGCTTTGTCGCAAAATACAGAAATCATTTATCTGGATGAACCGACAGCTTTCCTGGATATCAATAACCGCTTTGAGATCTTTAATTTATTGTATAATCTGACAAGGGAAAAAGAGAAAACAATAATTTTTTCGACACACGATCTTCAGGCTGCACTGACTGAATCTGACAATCTCTGGCTGATCGAGAATAAAAATATCTGCCATGGTGCACCGGAAGATTTGATACTCTCCGGCAGATTGACAGCTATGTTTAACAGTGACCATGTCATGTTTGATAAGGAAAATGGTGGATTTTCCATTAAAAAAAACTATAAAGATTCAATCACAGTTGAAGGACATGAATCAATTAAAAAAAAGTGGACTGTTAGTGCTCTCGGGCGGCTCGGATACAGAGTTGAAAAAGACAAAGGAAAATTTCCAACCATAGTGGTTAAAGAATCGGGCGAAAAAACAACCTGGATCCTGCAAAAAAAATCAGGAACAATTGAATTGAAAAATATTTATGAACTATCTTTACATCTAAGGAAATTGTCAAACTAAATCAATGTGAAATGGGTAATTCAATTAAAAAGATTATTTCTTATTTATTAATTGGGATTATTTTAATCTTTACAGTCATTGCTCTCCTGGGTATCTGGGATATCATTGAGCTGGAAGATGTAATACGTAAAATGATCCTATCCCTGCTGTTAATATTTGCAGCATCAGCTGTCATATTATTTATTTTTTCAGTAATGATCAGGGATTCAGATACTAAACCAGAGTAACAGGAATGATAGGATTGACCGGTTACTATGAATTATATTGAATATTATTAGTAGTAATCCGGGAATATGTTCACCACCCTCTGTGTGGAGCTGTGTCACAACTTATAAAAATACTTAACCGCAAAGTGCGCAAAGGATGCGCTAAGTTCGCAAACCTGCCTGCCGGCCTTGCTCCGCCAAAGCAGTCAGGGAATTGATATTCAATTAGATAATTTTTGCGCCCTTTGCGCATTCTTTGAGATCTTAGCGGTTAAATATAGTTGTGATACACTCCCAATAATCAAATTATCTCATATATCTTCTTTGCATTTTCTCTGTTCGAATAGCTCTTTTTCAGAATCGTTTCTCTTTTCATGATATCGCCATCAGTAAATGGAATCTCCATTAGTTGATGTACAAGTTCTTTAATCTTTCCGGCATCCTGACTCACATGACAAAGGCTTTCAAGACCACTGTTCCTGACAGCTTCACTATTTGCAATACAATGCCTCCCATTAAACAAAGCAGTCAGCAATTTTAATTTGATTCCTGTAGGTTGGAAGGAGTGGACCAGATTAATCTGAGCCTCCCGGATGAGTTCAGGCATTTCATGCTCATCCGGATTTGCCCGAAGACTGACATGACTGTGTCGTGCTGCTAAGCTTCGGATTTTTTTGCCAGGATCCTTACCTGCAATGGTCACCTGAAAAGGCAGATCATATAATATCTTCTCACGCAGATATGTTGTTGAATGAATATTTGCCGGAACAGACAGGTCGCCATGAATCAGGATATATTTTCCACTACCGGTTAATCAGGAGAGTTCTTCATATGGATGAAAAGGTGGAAGATGAAAAGAGTTGGGAAATCTTTGACTGAAATATTCTTTATCAGCTGGTGTAATGGCTGCAATAAAAATATCATCGGAAAGTTGTTGTTCATATTTTCTTAATTTTCCGGATTCAGAAAGAAAGAATATTTTTTTTAATGGTGATGACTCAGCACCATATAATCCCCTGTAATATTCATGTTCGATATTATGTGTCCTGAGGATCTTTTTCCTGTTTTTCAGACCGCTGTTGTTGATAAAGAAACACGTGTGAATCCCTTCAAAAAAAATTGGATATGGATCATTTAACAGGTTTCTGATCAGATCTGGGGAAGATCGTGTTACAACAATATAGGGTAGTGGATTAAAAAAATATCTGATGCCGGAATATCTTTGATAATAATAAACTTTTTTGCAAAGTTGTTCAAGTTCCTGACTTTTTTGGCGTCCGTATTGGAAACAATGTAATATAATTTCCACACCTATTTCTTTCAGTGATCTGATCTTATAATAGATATCGATCACACCGCCATAGTCAGGGGGATAAGGTATGTTGAAGGCTACAATATGTAATGTCTTTTTATCGATGGTTGTTTTGTTGTTAATTCAGTAGTTATTCGATAGTTAATTCTGTTGTTTCAGTTGCATGTGTTTTTAGGATCAAGTCATTCCGAAGGAGCGCAGTGACTGAGGAATCTCCCTGGATTTTTCAAAGTCGCCTGTTATGAATCGCTATCAGTTCTTCTCCAGAGGTTTGGTTGGTCTGCCATGATATAGATCCAGGATGACCGTAATAGACTACGAGTTCCCTCCTCGTTGCGCTCGTCGGGATGACTTGTTTCAAACCTTGGCACTTTCTCACCTTCACACTTTTTTAGCCTTCTTACCTTAGTTGAGAACCGGTAAACCCAGAACCCCAAACCAAAAACTAATATAATCAGTATTTCTGAATAAACGCAAGTTCATAAAAAGTATAATTTAGAATGCCGTCAAATTCCTTTTCACAAATCTTTAAAGTATATTTGTCGGGTTTAAAAAAATCCGTAATGATATCATTCATAGATACGCTAAGTGGAAAGATAACAGAGGCAATCGGGGAATTATACCAGACTGTTGACCTTGCATCTTTCATTCAGCTTCAAAAAACAAGAAAGGAATTTGATGGTGACATTACGCTGGTTGTTTTTCCGCTTTTACGTTTTTCAAAAAAATCTCCTGAAGAAACCGGCCATGAGATAGGTGAATATCTAATAGACAAAATGAAGGAGATAAGCAATTTTAATGTCGTAAAAGGATTTCTGAACATTGAACTGGATCAGCAATTCTGGACAGATATACTTGGCTGTTTTTTCAGTGGTAAAATGGTAAATTATCTGAAGAAGGATGGCAAAATCTATGTCGTCGAATATTCATCGCCAAATACGAATAAACCACTTCACCTGGGGCATATCAGGAATAATCTTATTGGATTTTCTATCTCACGGATACTTCAGTCATTGGGTAATAAGGTAATTAAAGTAAATATTGTGAATGACAGGGGTATTCATATATGTAAATCCATGCTGGCATGGTTGAAATGGGGTCATGGTGAAACTCCTGAATCTGCCGGCAAAAAGGGTGATCATCTGGTTGGTGATTATTATGTGAGATTTGAGCAGGAATATAAAAAGCAGGTAAATAACCTTGTAAAATCAGGTATGTCTGTTGAACAAGCCATGAAAAAAGCACCGCTTATAAATGAGGCTCAGGAATTACTCAGAAAATGGGAGAACCAGGACAAAGAAACATGGTATTTATGGGAAACCATGAATGGATGGGTTTATGAAGGATTCGATGAAACCTATAAAGCCCTTGGAGTTGATTTTAATAAGATATATTATGAATCTGAGACATATAAGCTGGGCAGGTCAATTGTCCTTGAGGGTGTTCAATCAAAAGTCCTTGACAAGCGGGAGGATGGATCCGTATGGGCTGATATGAGGGATGCCGGATTGGATCAAAAAGTGTTATTGCGCGGCGACGGAACATCTGTTTATATTACCCAGGATATCGGAACAGCCCACCAGCGTTATGAAGATTATCATTTCGATAAACATATATATGTTGTTGGTAATGAGCAGAATTATCATTTCCAGGTTTTAATAAAGCTTCTTGATAAAATGGGATTCGAATGGGCTAAAGATCTGTATCATTTGTCTTATGGAATGGTTGAACTGCCGACAGGAAAAATGAAATCAAGGGAAGGCACCGTCGTTGATGCTGATGATCTGATTGAAGAAATGATCAGAACAGCAAGAACAATGTCTGAAGAACTTGGGAAGCTGGATGAATATACACGGGAAGAAAAAGAAAACATCTTCAGGATCATTGGCCTGGGTGCACTTAAATATTTTATACTGAAAGTTGATCCTAAAAAAAACATGTTATTCGATCCTGTTGCATCGGTTGACTTTAACGGGAATACCGGCCCGTTTATCCAGTATACTTATGCAAGGATCTGCTCGGTATCAAGAAAAGCAAAGGAAATGAATGTAGAACCAGCTCTTCCTGTTAATATCATCCCTCCGGAAAAAGAAATTGAACTGATCAAACTGATCAGTCATTTTCCTGAAACGGTTGAAGTAGCAGGAAAGGAACTGAATCCTGCACTGATCGGCAATTATGTATATGAGCTGGCAAAAGAATATAACCAGTTCTATCACGATTATTCTATCCTCAGCGCTGAAACTGATGAAATGCGCCAGTTCAGGCTCCTGTTATCCATTGTAGCCGGAAACACAATAAAATCTGCAATGTATTTGCTGGGCATCGAAGTCCCGGAACGAATGTAGAAGTGTGAAAGAGTGAATTAGTAAATTTGTGAATTTGTATATTAGTGTATTTGGGTATTTGAGTATGTGGGTGTTTCGAGGTTAAATTCTGCTTGTTAGAAAAGTCTGTCTGTCCAACCGAGTACTCGGGTGTAGTTTCAAACTGGAAACATTTAATACCAAATCCTGAAACTACCACCACCCTGCAACCTGGAACTTGCACGATGCTCTATGCTCCATGTCTATGCTCCATGCTCCATGCTCCATGCTCCATGCAAATTGTACCTTATTCAATTCGAAATCTTCTATATTCTATTCAGAAATCCCTACTTTTGTAATTCGAAATAAACAAAGTATCATGTTTGAAAATCTTACGGACAGGCTTGACAAGGCATTCAAATTACTAAGAGGCCAGGGAAGAATAACTGATATCAACGTTGCAGAAACTTTAAAAGACGTTCGCAGGGCTCTTCTGGATGCAGATGTTCATTATAAAATCGCAAAAAGTTTTACCGATAAAGTCAAAGAGAAGGCTCTGGGACAGAAAATACTTGCATCCGTACAACCAAGCCAGATGATGGTAAAGATTGTCCATGATGAACTTGCGGAGTTGATGGGGGGAGAGAAAGAAGACATTGATCTGAAGGGTAATCCTGCAGTAGTTCTCATTGCGGGACTTCAGGGCTCGGGAAAAACTACATTTGCCGCTAAGCTTGCGCACTATGTAAAAAGAAAAAAAGGAAAGAGTCCCCTCCTCGTGGCCGGTGATATTTACAGACCTGCAGCTATAGAACAGCTCCGGATACTTGCCGAACAGGTTGAAACACCTGTATATATTGAGGAGAATGGCAAAGATCCGGTCAGGATATGCAAAGGTGCTGTTAAAAATGCCAGATTGCAGGGCCAAAATGTGGTGATCATTGATACTGCTGGACGACTTGCCATTGATGAAGAAATGATGAAGGAGGTGGCTGCGATTAAAAATGCTGTTAATCCACAGGAAATTCTCTTCGTTGTTGATTCCATGACCGGTCAGGATGCCGTCAATACGGCAAAGGAATTTAATGACAGGCTCGATTTTCATGGTGTTGTTCTAACCAAGCTCGATGGTGATACAAGGGGAGGAGCTGCATTATCGGTAAAAACAGTTGTTCAGAAACCCATTAAATTTGTCAGTATAGGAGAGAAGCCTGATGCCATCGATGTTTTTTACCCTGAAAGGATGGCCGACCGTATACTTGGTATGGGAGATATCGTGACCCTTGTCGAGAAAGCCCAGGAACAGTATGATGTCGAAGAAGCAAGAAAGATTCAGAAAAAGATTGCGAAAAAACAGTTTAACTTTAATGATTTCATTTCCCAGGTCCAGCAGATCAAGAAGATGGGAAACATACAGGACCTTGCATCCATGATCCCCGGAGCCGGTAAAGCTATCAAAAACCTTGATATAGACGATGATGCATTCAAGAGTATTGAAGCTATCATTCAATCAATGACACCGGAAGAACGTGAGAACCCGGCAATACTGAACGGAAGCAGAAGGAAAAGAATAGCAAACGGAAGCGGGACAATCATCCAGGATGTGAACCGGTTAATCAAACAATTTGATGAAACCAGTAAAATGATGCGTATGGCACAAAGTGGTAAAAATCTGGCACGCAGTATGGGTAACATGCCTCAGTTCAGGGGGAATTAACCGTGAGTCGTGAGTCGTGAATCGTTAAATGTTTGCTTGTAAACAATCACGAGCAGTTCTTGTTTATGGCCTTGGTAGAGTGAGCAATTGTGAGTTCAGCCTTTGCTTACTTTACGGCTGGCAAGCGTGAGTCGTAAGTTGTGGGTTGAGAGTGTGTAATGAATGCAATAATCGCACGGTTGTTAAGGTCACAAAATTATTTTCCAACAATTTTTATCAATTTGCCGGGTTGTACATTGTCTGTAAGTTCCATGTTATTGAGTAAAGCTAATTCATTGTTTTCCAATCTCAATTTCCTGCCCTTCGCTCATTAGCACCAGTTGTTTTTTCCCTGTTACCGGATTTATTGCACAGGAATTACTTAACAGAAGGGCTGCAAATAATAATGAAATTTTCATGTAAATACTCAATCTTTTCATCAGTATAATGTTATTGATGTTCATCGGGCTAGATGATTAATCCAAAGATATTAAAATTTAGATAACTGTAAGGTAATGGAATTCCGGTTTAATGCAGGCTGAATCAGACATAAAGAGGGTTGCGGTTTACAGATTAAATTAATTTACCGAATACAATTCTGAATTCGGTAAATCCATCTTCCCTGGTTTTTAAAGAGAAATCACATGAATGATTTGTGAGAATTTCCCTGATCAGGGTCAAACCGATGCCCTGTCCTGTTTTTTTTGTGGTGAAAAACGGTTCGAACAGTTTTTTCTGAATATTCTCAGGAATCGGTTCTCCAGTGTTTTCAATAAAAAGTGCTGGCGGAGTATTCTGAAAAACAATATTAATCACACCTTCTGAAGAAGTTGCCTGGATCGCGTTTTTAATGATGTTAACCAATACCAGCTCCAATTGTTGCTGATCGAAAGATAAGAAGGCAACAGGTGATTTATATTGAGCATTTACTTTTATATTTTTTTGTTCCAGTTCTGTCTGAAAACAGATCATCACATGATTGATCATTTCGGTTAAATTGCATTTTGCCAGTTTGGGTGGTGGAATGTGTACAATATCCGCAAATCTTTTAGTGAACAGGTTCAGGTTGATAATTCTTTCCCTAGCCACATTCAATGCCTTAACGAAATCATTATGTGTGCCTTTATTCAATTTACCAATGTAATTAACGGATGATTCAATAACAGAACTGACAGCTCCCACGCTGTTATTAACTTCATGTGACATCATACGGATCACTTTTTCATAGGATTGTCTTTCTGCATTCCATATTTCTTTTGTTAATTCCTCGATGATAAAGAAAGTCTGTTTGACTCCCCTGTCGATAAAATAAGATTTATAGCATTTATACCGGTTAATCCCGTTTAACTGAACAACAACGGAGTCCATATCATCAAGCTCCATTAATTCGACATTCCATGGAGACGGGAAATCATGAATTGTTCCTGGTTTGCAGTTTTCAATTTTCAACTGATTGCACGCAACAGGATTAACAGCTATTACATTTTGGTTTTTATCGAGAATGATAATACCGGCGGGGGAGGCTTCGATAAGTTTTTCAAGAAAAAAATTTTTTTCAGTTATAACTGCCCTTTCCAGCCTGAGTTGTTCAATCATTTTGTTAAATACTTCTATTAACTTATCCAGTTCCGGATGACCGACCGGCAGAATTTTCATACTGAAATCTTTATCTGAAATTGCTTCAACTCCGGCATTTAATAATCTGAAAGGACGAAAAATGGATTTATAAAAACTTATAAAAAGAACGACGGACAGAACGATTGCCGCTTCACTGATAACGAATAACACCTTGTTATATTTATAAATAACGATAGTTAAGGCAATGAATATTAAATGAATGATGGTAATATATATCAGGTATTTCGTTTTTAATTTCATCTCAGGATTCTTTGTCGAATGGTATGTTATATTTTTCAAGTCTCCTGTAGAGTGTTCCCCTGCTGATTCCCAATGACCTGGCTACTTTGGAAATATTGCCTTTGAATTTATTGAAGGTTTTGATAATCATTTCTTTTTCAATATCATCCAAAGTCATTGTGCCCGGATCGGGTAGATTTGTTGTTTGAGGCTTCATCACGGATTGTTCCACCGCCTTTTCAAAATCGGAAATCTCCAGTTCATTTTTATCTGCCAGCAACCAGGTACGCTCCAACAGATTTTTAAGTTCACGTACATTCCCCGGGAAAAGCAGGTTTTGCAACCATTTTAAGGTTTTATTCTGTACCGTAATATCGCCGGTGTTATAGATATCTTTCAGGTTATTCAGGAAATACCGTATAAGTAACGGGATGTCTTTTTTATTATCACGTAAAGGAGGTATATTAATTGTTATCAGATTGATACGATAGAATAAGTCCTCCCTGAATGTACCATTGTGCACCATTTCTTTTAAATCACGGTTTGTGGCACAAATAATCCTTACATCTGTTTTACGTGTAACACTTTCACCCAAAACCTGGTATGTTTTATCCTGCAACACTCTTAAAAGTTTAACCTGCGAATTAAAATCCAGTTCGCCTATTTCATCTAAAAATATGGTGCCCTTATCTGCCAGTTCAAAACGACCTTTTCTGTCGGAATAAGCATCCGTAAAGGCACCCTTTTTATGACCGAACATTTCGCTTTCGAACAAACCCGATGAGATGCCTCCCAGATTTACCTTCATAAAAGGGCTGTTATTCCGATGACTGTTTTTATGGATGGCTTCAGCAATCAATTCTTTGCCTGTCCCGCTTTCACCCAATATCAGTACAGGGGCATCAGTTTTACTCACGCGTCCGACAGTTTCCAGGATTTCAATGAATTGAGGTGTTTCTCCAACAATCCCTGCAAAATCAAATTTTTTATCCAGTTCACTTCTTTTTACGACTTTGCTTATCGGGATTTCTTTATTCAGCTCGATAGCTGTTTGGATTGTTTTTAACAGACCTTCATTATCCCAGGGTTTGCTGACAAAATCGAAAGCTCCTTTTTTCATTCCTTCCACAGCAATAGAGATGGATGCCCACGCTGTGATCAGTATAACTGGAACTGAATGGAATTCCCTTTTAAGCCGGGATAGAAACTCCAGGCCTTCCCTGCCGGAAGTATCATTCCCGAAATTCATGTCCAGGATGATCACTTCCGGTTTATGGTCATGGAGTATTTTATCCGCTTCCGAAGGATTGGATGCACCGGCAGCTGAAAAGCCTGCCTGTCTTAACAGCAGGCTTATGGAGGTTTGAACAGCTATGTCGTCATCAATAATTAAAATCATATTTTCAGTTAATCGTGATCCCTTTTTCCAAAAACCATTTATAGGAAGGAACAATTTTAATCT
>CAZGOR010000093.1:0-11744 GCA_964527875.1 uncultured Bacteroides sp.
GTAACCCACTGTAATCTCATGAGATCCATTACTATAGTTACCAATATCTGATGTCGTAAAGTCATAAGAATACCCGATACGAATCCCATTGAATAATTCAATACCAAGGATGCCGATCAGGGCATCTCCGGCTCTATAAGAAACGCCACCCCAGAACTTTTTATTGTATCGAACGATCGTTGATGCATCCAATTGATTTGTCCTGCCATCTGTTTTCAGCAAAACAGAGGGCATAATCTCAAATGCGGGATTTGGCAGTTGAAAACGATATCCTGCAACAGCATAATAATGACGGCTGATATATGATGCATCCTTATCTACATACTTGATCTTGGGTTGATTCAGGTGAGTGGATGAAAGACCAAAATACAGATTGTCTGTATTATAATATAGTCCGAAATTCATATCAAATGCCATCCGGCTTTCTTTTTCACTGGGTATTGCGACATCCTGCTCAGGTAAGGTAAAATAATCACTTGGCAATTCAGCAGGGATGTTCCATGTGGCATCTAATGCTTTGTTAATGACTCCAAGATTAATACCGATGCCTAATGTACCCAGTCCAATATCCAATCGATAAGCATAATAGGCGTGAATCCCAAGATCTTTATTAAAAGCAATACGGTCGTTCGTAATTGACAGACCTATACCACTTTTTAAACCGAAAGGTTTAACCGGTGCGTTAGCCTGGAAAAAAGAAGTCCCCGGAGCACCTTCAAAACCAACCCATTGCTGCCGGTTAATTAATGACAGACAGATCATATCCGAACTCCCAACGTAACCCGGGTTCACAGATGTAAGGTTAAACATATACTGACTGAACTGTGGATCCTGTTGGGAATAGGTCATCATATAAAATATACTGAACATAATTATGAAAATACCCTTCTTCATAAGACCAGTAATCCTCTGTATTGCCCTTTAAAAAAGGTAAAATAAGTAAAAATTATAATCACTGACAAGCTTTATTAACAAAAAGTTGTTAATATCAAACTACCCGTTTTTGCCTTTATACCTACTTTTTTGGGATAAGGTTGCGAAAATACGACTAATAATTGACTTTTTTATATGGATTGATTAAGCAAAAGATTTAATATGAGCGTAAAGATTCTGGCACAGAACGGTAAAAGTTTGGTAATCAGTCACTTTTTTCAGAATAGAGATACTTTAAGGTGATCAATGGATTTTAAAATCAGTTCAATTTTTTGTAAGCTTTCAACCAGCGGTCAGGTATCTCCTGATTACAGGCATGCTGATAATCTTCATAGGAACAGGAAATGAGTATCTTTTCGTACCGGGAGTCTGATTTTACCGGGACTTCAAACCACCAACGATCGGTCACCAGGCTTCTGTAAAACACGATTTTATATTGTTCATCGCTGAAGCTGACAATGAATTTTTTAAAAAGGTTTGATGATCCTGAAGGTATTTCAGGTTTTCTTTGTGAGGCTCCTTCAAGAAAGTACCAAAGCATTTGGGAAGCAAGGTGTACCGTTTGTCCCTGGATATCAGCAGAAGGAAGAATATTGAACAGGCCAAATACCATGATGTGATTGCTGACACCTGCATATCTGGATATCTGACAAGATTCTTCACTGCTAAGACCATTTGGCGATGGATGGGTGCATCCTGGCGAGTCACCTTGTCTGATCGCATTGAAATCAAAACTGATAAATGAAGCGTCTCTTAAGAATGGTTCCGTAATAGTTATATTGGAACGAATATCACCCAGTCTGATTGTATCATTGAACTGTTGCTGAAGAAAATCAATATCGTCCTGATCAACAAGGTATTTCTGATGCCCGAGATTTGTGTAATTAAATAACAATTCTTTTTTTCGTGAAAGGATGGGGATCAGATATGATTCGGTTTTTATTTCATCCTGAATAATACCCATATCAAGCCTGGAATCTACTGTAACAAAGCTGAACAGGGAATTCAGTTTTTCGAAAGCAAGATAAAACCCGTACGTAAGATCCTGACTGCCACCAAGAGCAATAGTGATAATATTCTTTTCCTTTAGTTCAAGTATAACATCTCTTAACGCAAAATAGGTGTCTTGTACTGCATTACCTTTTTTAAGATTCCCCAGATCAATGATTTTAATACCTGGTTTTATACGGTAAAGTTGATAAAGCTTGTTCCTGATAAGATCAGGTGCTGAGTCCGATCCCCTGATGGAAGCATTGCGGTCTTCCGGTATTCCGATAATGGCTATCTGGTAATCGGAAAGATCAGGGATAGGTGTATCAGGGGTATGGATATATATGTTCCTGCAGAAAATTGCCTTATCCGGGAGATGATGATTTTCGGATTTATCCAGGCTGACTGGAATGAAATATTCGTTCAGGCTCATTTACGGGGATATAATTAATTTGATTTGTTTTTTTTCTTTTCAAGACTTTTTCTGATTATTTCCATACACTCTTCCCTTGTAAGCATCTCAGGATTTTCTTTTTTGGGGATCCTGAAATTATCTTTATGGTAATTGATATAAGGTCCCCATCGCCCGTTAAGAATTTGCAGATCAGGATCTTCAGCAAATGTCTTGATAATTTTCTTCTTATCCTGTTCCCGTTTTTCTTTTATAATAGCAATAGCATCTTCAAGTTTAATTATAAGCGGATTATCATTTCCTTTTTTTAATGAATAAAACTTATCATGATGACGTATGTATGGACCATATTTCCCGATACCTGCAATGATTTCATGTTCTTCAAAGCGGCCCAGGGATCTTGGCAGATTGAATAAACTCAGTGCTTCCTCGAGTGTGATGGTTTCTATACTCTGGTGTTTTAAAAGACTTGCAAATTTTGGCTTTTCCTGGTCACTTGCCTCACCAATCTGAACCATTGGGCCGAATGGTCCCATTTTAACATAAACATTTTTTCCTGTATCGGGTTCAACTCCAAGTTTTCTTATTCCGGTAGGTTTTGGGCTTGAAACGGTTGTTTCAATGATCCGGTTATGAAATTCAGGATAAAAGCGATCAATCATGGCGGTCCATTCCAATTCACCTTCTGCTATTTTATCAAATTCTTTTTCAACAGAAGCTGTGAAGTTGTAATCGAGTATTTCATTAAAATTTTCGACCAGGAAATCATTTACTACTATTCCTATATCTGTTGGGAACAATTTGGCTTTTTCCGCTCCAAAGCTTTCAGTTTTAGTTGTTTCTTTTATTTGTCCTGATTTCAATGTCAATACAGTGACATCCCTTTCTTTGCCTGGCCAGTTTTCTTTCAGGACATAACCCCTGTTCTGGATGGTTGATATAATGGGAGCATAAGTTGAAGGTCTTCCAATACCAAGCTCTTCAAGTTTCTTAACAAGGCTGGCCTCGGTAAACCTTGGAGGATACTGGGTATATTTCTGGGTTGCATCGATGCTGTCCAGATTGAGTTGATCACCTATTCCCACCGGGGGCAGAAGACCTTTAGCCTGTTCTTCATTTTCATCATCGGAAGATTCCATATATATTTTAAGGAAGCCGTCAAATTTTATCACTTCTCCTGTGGCAATAAATGGTTCATGAAGGGTAGATACCCCGACTTTAATGCTGGTTTTTTCAATGAGAGCTTCACTCATCTGAGATGCGATAGTCCTTTTCCAGATAAGATCATATAATCTCTGTTCCTGCTTATTACCGGAAATTGTTTTATTTTCGATATAGGTTGGACGAATAGCTTCATGTGCTTCCTGTGCTCCCTTTGTTTTGGTTTTAAAATTGCGTGTTCTGGAATATTTAACCCCGAATTCAGATTCAATAACTTTTTTTGCCATTGCAAGAGCGAGATTCGAAAGATTTACTGAATCGGTTCGCATGTATGTAATTTTACCGGCCTCATAAAGTCGTTGTGCAATGGACATGGTCCGGGAAACGGAGAAGCCAAGCTTTCGGCTTGCCTCCTGTTGGAGGGTAGATGTTGTAAAAGGTGGAGCAGGTGACTTTTTTATTGGTTTTTTGGTCAGATCAATGATCGAAAACCGGGCATTTTTACACTTTTCCAGTATGGCATGAGCATCCTCTTTGGAACCAGCCCTGACAGAGTATTCGGCAGTGAGCAAATATGGTTTTCCATCTTTATCATGATAGATAAAAGTGCCTGTAATTCTGTATGATGAAGAAACGCTAAAATTGTTGATTTCCCTTTCTTTTTCCACAATGAGCCGAACAGCAACTGATTGAACCCTCCCGGCTGATAATGCAGGTTTAATTTTCTTCCAAAGGAGTGGAGAAAGTTCAAATCCAACAATGCGGTCGAGCACCCTTCTGGCTTGCTGGGCATTTACAAGATCATGATTGATATCTCTCGGATGATCAATGGCATGTTTGATGGCATCAGGTGTGATCTCATGAAAGACAATTCTTCTTATTTTTTCAAAGGGAAGTTCAAGGACTTCAGACAGATGCCATGCAATGGCTTCACCTTCCCTGTCCTCGTCGGATGCAAGCCAAACCAAACGGACTTGTTCTGCGGTTTTTTTCAGATCTTTAACAACATCTTTCTTGTCTTGTGGAACAATATAAAATGGTTTGTAATTATTCTTAAGATCTATTCCGAATTCATCCTTTGAAAGATCTCTGATATGGCCGAAGCTGGATTTAATCACAAAATCTTTGCCAAGAAATCCTGAAATGGTTTTAACTTTGGCTGGTGATTCAACAATAACGAGATTTTCTTGCATCCGTTGCACTTTCGGTTGTTTTGATCCCACAAAGTAAAATAAAAGGTACGCGAACTTCCAAATTTTGATTTAAATAATTGTTATTTTTGATCTAAAATAAGGATTGTATGGCTAAAATTTCGGGGCACAGAAAGCTTTATCTGGTGGTGTTATGGATACTTTACAGCATTCCTTATCTCGTGGTGATCCTGTTATTCATTCTTCTTTCAAAGGGCAGGTTGGGATATGTTCCCTCCTTTGAGGATCTTGAAAATCCTGATAACAGTCTTGCTTCTGAAGTTTATTCAGAAGACGGTGTTCTGCTTGGTAATTTCTTTCTTGAGAACCGAACCTATGTTGAATTTGAAGAACTATCTGCTAATCTGGTAAATGCCCTGATAGCTACCGAGGACATACGTTTTTACAGACATTCCGGTATCGATGCCAAAGGAATGGCAAGGGTACTGATCAAATCTATCCTGATGGGAAGAACAAGTTCCGGTGGTGGTAGCACAATTACACAGCAACTGGCTAAAAATCTTTATCCCCGGGATACAACGTATTACAGATGGAAGTTGAGACGCATGATCCATCTGGGAGTGAATAAATTCAAAGAGTGGAATACAGCGGTTAAACTCGAAAGGAATTATACCAAAAATGAGATCCTGGTTATGTATCTTAACACTGTTCCTTTTGGCAGTAACTCTTATGGGATCAAATCTGCAACAAAAACTTTTTTTAACACATCTCCCGATTCTCTGAAACTAAAAGAAGCATCATTGCTGATTGGTGTTCTGAAAGGCCAGACTAAATATAATCCGGTATTACATCCGGAAAGAGCACTTTTTCGAAGGAACATTGTATTGAACCAGATGAGAAAATATGGATTCATAGCTGATGACACATTTGATTCACTCAGTGTTTTACCCATTGATCTGGATTATAAGATGCAGGACCATACACGTGGACTGGCAACCCATTTCAGGCAATATCTTCAAATGACGCTCGGTGCGGAAAAACCGGAACGTGATAGATATTTTATGTATAGTTTTTATCAGAGAGATAGTATAGAGTGGGAGAACAATCCTTTATATGGATGGGCAAATAAAAATTTCAAACCTGACGGTTCACCTTATAATCTTTTCAGGGATGGATTAAAGATCTATACTACCATTGATTCCAGATTGCAAAAATATGCTGAAGAAGCTGTAAATGAACATCTTAACAATTATCTTCAGCCTACGTTTTTCGAGGAAAAAGAAGGTATGAAAAATGCCCCGTTTTCTGAAGAGCTTGAAGAGGAACAGATCGACAAGATCATGCAACGCTCGATCAGGAATACCGAACGGTACAGGAATCTTAGAAGGGCAGGTATTTCACAGGATTCCATCATAAAGGTCTTTGAAACACCCGTTCCTATGAGGATTTTTTCATGGGAGGGTGACATTGATACAATCTTAAGCCCGATTGATTCCATTATTTATTATAAATCTATATTGAGGGCCGGCCTGATGTCCATGGAACCTTCAACCGGATATGTCAGGGCTTATGTTGGAGGGATAGATTTCAGATATTTCAAATACGATCATGTAAAGATTGGTAAACGCCAGGCAGGGTCAACATTCAAACCCTTTTTATATACACTTGCTATGCAGGAGGGTTATTCACCCTGCTACCGTGTACCAAATGTTTCTCAAACCTTTATTGATCATGATTCAACCTGGACACCAAGAAGTCCGGGTGGACAATCATACCTGGGTAAAATGGTAACCCTCAAATGGGGACTTGCACATTCGGTAAATAACATCTCTGCCTGGTTGGTTAAACAGTTTCCTCCCCAGACCATTATTGATGATGTAGTAAAGAAAATGGGATTCAAAAGTTATATTATACCCGTTCCCTCTATTATCTTTGGTGTTTCCGATGTATCACTCTATGAAATGGTCGGGGCGTTTAATACCTTTTCAAACAAGGGAGTATATATAGAACCTTTGTTTGTCACCAGGATTGAAGATAAAAACGGAAATGTTATTTCAACTTTTAAACCAAATCAAAATGAGGCTATCAGCGCTCAAACGGCCTTTCTTATGATCAATCTTCTACAGGGTGCGGTAGATGGAGGAACGGCAATAAGGCTGAGATATGCTTATGAATTCACTGCGGAAATAGGGGGCAAGACAGGAACAACACAGAATCATTCCGACGGGTGGTTCATGGGTCTTGTCCCTAAACTCACCACCGGCATATGGGTGGGAGCTGAAGACCGTTCAGTCCACTTTGATAAATTATCTCTGGGGTCTGGTGCCAATATGGCCCTGCCGATCTGGGCAATTTACATGCAAAAAGTGTTTAATGACAGCACACTTTATATTACACAGGAAGATACTTTTGAAAAACCGCCCGGATTCGATATACAAATCGATTGCCAGGTTAATGATTTCAGCACAAATTATCTTGATGATGAATTGTGGGAAGAAGATTTTAAATGATGCACCATGCTCTGTTGTTTTACATATCAACAACACAGCATAGCTTCCGTAAATGATTACAGATAAATTTTTTTCAGTATAACATCGCAATCTGTTAAAAGCTATACTATTTTCTTTACAATTACTTTATTCCCCTCAAGGTGAGGTTCCCATTCAGGATTCAGAATCTTTTGTGCATAACGGTAATATAACCTTGTACGTATACTTGCAGCCTGTTTATCCTTGGCATCTTTAAATTCACCGGTAAATTCGTATGTGTCGGAATGAATATGAAATGAGTGATAGATCCGTACAATTTCTATCACAGTGGCAATGATCCTGTATACTTCACCCCGGTTAGTTTCTGAGTATTCATCTTCAAATTCATCACTTAAAACACTGAAATTGATAATATTACCAAGGTAATTATCTCTTTTTTTACCAAATCTTACCTGGTATTTGAGCCCGCTTTCGGTCGTGAAATAATAAGTATCACCGGTTTGAATTTCCGGGACTTCGATTGGAAATATTTTTGCTGTAGGTTTATAATCGGGTGATATCAGGTAGCTTTCTGACATTGTTCAGACTTTACAGTTTTATGCAAAGGTAATTCATCATGTCAAAATATTATTTAAACAGACGTTTAAAAACATCTTCTACTTTCCCGACGAATTCTGTACCTATTTTGAACTTTGAAAGATCTGTGATTTGCCGGTTTATGTATTTTGAAACGAATATCTTAGTAAACCCGAGTTTTTCAGCTTCACTCACCCGTTGTTCAATACGTGGAACGGGTCTGATTTCACCTGACAGACCAACTTCAGCGGCAAAACAGGTTTTCCGGTCGACCGGTATGTCGAAACTGGAGGATAAAACAGAGACGATTACAGCGAGATCAATAGCAGGATCAAAGATCTTGAGTCCACCGGCAATATTCAGAAAGACATCTTTTGATGCCAGCCTGAAGCCAGCCCGTTTTTCCAGTACAGCAAGCAGCATACCAAGTCTTCTCAGATCAATCCCCGTAGAGGATCTTTGTGGTGTTGCATATACAGAACTGCTTACCAGTGCCTGTACTTCAATCAGAAAAGGCCTGATTCCATCAAGTGTTGATGCAATAGCTACACCACTTAACTGTTCATCATAATTTGAAAGAAGTATCTCTGATGGATTTGTCACTTCCTTCAATCCTGTACCGGTCATTTCAAAAATACCGAGATCTGCAGTGGATCCGTATCTGTTTTTAACGGACCTTATCAGGCGGTAAATATGCTGATCATCGCCTTCGAACTGAAGCACGGTATCCACAATATGCTCAAGTACTTTGGGACCGGCAATATGTCCTTCTTTGGTGATATGTCCGATCAAAACAACTGGGATACCGGATTCTTTTGCGTAACGCAGGAGACGACTGGCACATTCACGTATCTGTGAAACACTTCCCGGTGAAGAATCAATCAGGTCGGTATATAAGGTCTGTATGGAGTCAATGATCACAAATTCCGGTGACAGGTTGGAGAAATGATCAAGGATTGTATCCAGGAAAGTCTCGGTAAGGATATAACATTTATCATGGAGTTTTCCAATTCTTTCTGCCCTGAGTCTGATCTGCTCAGCACTCTCTTCCCCTGATACATAAAGGGTAGAGCGATCGGACATGAGGAGGGCCAGCTGAAGTGCGATGGTCGATTTACCGATCCCCGGTTCCCCACCAATCAGAATTGTTGACCCCGGCACAATTCCGCCTCCAAGAATCCTGTCGAATTCGTTCATGTATGAATGAATCCGTTTTTCTTTGCTCGCAGTGATTTCAGTGATTTTGTGCGGAATACTTTCAGTTTTTTTTAAGCTTGATGTGTGCTTATCTTTCCGCTGAATAATTTCTTCAACATAAGTGTTCCATTCGTTGCAGACGGGGCAATGTCCTATCCATTTGGGTGATTTGGCCCCACAGTTCTGACAAACATATTGCGTGCGGGTCTTTGCCATGGATTTATCAGGGGTTTTTATTGCCGGCAATTAATTTGTTGATAATGGAACTTGTTGAATACCCTTTTTCAAAAGGTATGGTAATGATTCTGCCACCTGACGATTTAATAATATCATACCCCACAATATTTTCGGGTTCATAATCTCCTCCTTTTACCAGTATATCAGGCTGGATGATTTCGATGATCCTGATAGGAGTATCCTCGTTGAATAACACGATATAATCAATAAATGAAAGGGCTGCCAGTGAAATTGCCCGGGATTCCTGATCCTGAACAGGACGGTTTTTACCTTTTAGCCTTTTTACTGAATCGTCGGTATTCAATCCGACAATTAATATATCTCCCTTGTCAGCTGATTCAGATAAGTATTTTATATGACCTTTATGAAGTATGTCAAAACATCCGTTCGTGAAGACTATTGAAAGTCCCTGTTTATGTATCTTCCTGACGATAATTCCAAGATCCTTCCAGGAAATTATTTTTTTTTGGATATTTTGATAGGTATTCATAATATGCAAAATATCATTGATTTAGAGTTTTTTTTGCCGGCGGACCGAGACGAGAATAATCATCGAAACCAATCCCAGCAAAACGGTCCACAGTAATTGTGAGCCATGAATGATGGTAGCAAATGCAAGACCTTCTACTCTTGATATCCCGTAAAGTGTTAGTCCGACTGATACAATCCAGTGAAAAGCTCCGATACCACCTTGCACAGGAGCAACAAAAGCAAATCCTCCGATTACTAATATAAAAAGTCCGTCGATTATTTTCAAATCGGCGGTAGATGAAAGAGCAAAAAAAGCAACATAAGTCATCAGCCAATAAAAAATCCAGATGAGAAATGAAAAAATAACAAACTGAAGATTTTTCTTCATGGTATAAACAGTCTTCAGGCCGGATAAAATTCCCTTTATTACATCTTTAATCTTATTTGCAAATGACCATTTTACAAAATATGAACGGTATCTGTATGCAAGGATAATTAAGAGGATTGGCAGCGTTATGATGAGAATCCAGATCATGACCGATTTAGGGGACAGGGGGGTAAAAAGATTTCCCAGTGGTTCAAAGATATGGGGCTTGATAAAGCCACTGAAGAACTCAAATCTGGCGGTGATCAAAATAACCATAAAGATGAGCAGTGTAAGCAAATCTACAACTCTTTCAATGATCACTGTACCCAGGAGTTTATCAGCAGGTATTCGTTCTGTTTTGGCCAGCACACCGCATTTGGTTATCTCACCTATTCTTGGGAACGCATAATTTGCTGTATAGCCGATCATAACTGCATAAAATGTATTGATGAGGTTTGGTTTGTAATGCATCGCCCCGATCAGGAGATTCCAGCGGTATGCCCGTATAAAATGGCTGGCGGTAAGGAACACAAGTGAAAAGACAATCCAGATATATCGGGCATGCAGGAATTCTGTCCATAATTTTTTCACATCTATTCCCCTGAAAGCAAAATATAGAAGTATAATGCCAATAGAGAGGAATAAGATATATCTGAGGGCTTTAAGGATTTTATTTTTCAAGGAAAGTCTAGTTGATCAGTTTGTTAGTGGCAGTATCCGGAAAAATGATCCACGGGTCGAAAGATTTTGCTTCCTCAAAATCCATTAATGCATAAGAAATAATGATAATGATATCACCAACTCCAACTTTTCTGGCAGCCGGGCCGTTCATGATGATTTCACCAGATCCTCTTTTACCTTTGATGACATAGGTGTTAAGTCTTTCACCATTATTAATATTCAACACCTGGACTTTTTCTCCGGCAATCAGGTTTGCCGCATCCATCAGGTCTTCGTCAATAGTAATACTGCCAATGTAATTAAGATCAGCCTCAGTAACTGTGACCCTGTGGATTTTTGATTTGACGATTTCTATTTCCATAATGTGATAAAGATATTAAGAAAATTTTATATTATCTATTAATCTGATTGATCCGATTCTCACAGCGATGCAACCTCTTTTTGGAACGTTTTCCGACCAATGATTAACAGGTTTTAGCCCTGTTTCTTCTATGATTTCAAAATATTCGGTATTCAGATTTGAATCGAGATTGATTTCATTTATGATATATTCTTTTAACTTGTCTATTTCCATCCTTTCAGATAGTTCTTTGGCTTCCAGAAGTGTTGCTGGTATTCTGGCAGCTGATTTACGTTGAGAGGCAGTTAATAAACGGTTTCTGGAACTCATGGCCAGTCCATCCGGTTCCCTGATGATCGGGCAAGTTATGATCTCTACAGGAAAATTCAATTGCCTGACAAGCGATTTAACAATAACAAGCTGCTGGAAGTCCTTTTCCCCAAAGTAAGCTTTATCCGGTTCAATGATGTTGAAAAGCCTGGTTACAATTTGAGCCACACCATTAAAATGTCCTGGCCGGAATTTACCCTCCATATGCTTGTCAAGGAATCCCAAATCAAATTGCCGGGTGTCTTTTTCCGGATACATCTCTTTTTCAGAAGGAACAAAAGCAACATCGCAATTTCTTTCCCTGAGTACCATAAGATCCTTTTCAATATCTCTTGGATATTTCTCATAATCAGTCTTGTCATCGAATTGAGTCGGATTAACAAAAATACTTGTAACGGATATATCATTG
>CAZGOR010000094.1:0-11659 GCA_964527875.1 uncultured Bacteroides sp.
TATCTTTGATAGGCTTATTCACAGCATAAATGTTTACTTTACGATTGACATCAATCAGCTTATTATTGTAAAGAAAGTAAAATTCACTCTGATTCTCAATTTCGCTAAGCACCTGATCTACAGTGACATATTTCAAGTCAAGGGATAACCTGGCATTTTGGGAATATGAATTGTCTGCGAGAAGATGGAAACTACATATTACTAAGAGTAATCCACTTAGTCTCATAATTTTCCAAATTTTTGAAGAATATATGAATTTCCATAATATTCTAAAACTGATTAACTTTTTTTTCATAATTTTGAACGATGTTTAGGTTTTTAATTTCTATTAAAAATCAATGGCTCTATGAGCTGCAAAAATTTCTGAGCCATAAACATTAAACAGGGAAGTGTGCCATCACTTTCCTGTTTTTTGATGATTAAGGATCTTTCATAAGCTGTGTTTTTAAGGTTAGTAATAGGTTAGTTATGCGTAAGTTTCATTTTCTGATTCTGATCTCTACCACTCTTTTGGAAAAAGTGCCATCCTGTTTTTTATTTCTCTGATGATATGTATAAGTAATCGGTGCAGAGTTTTCAAGCAGTTCAAGAACCTGTAACAAAGTTTCGTCTGTAAAAGTGGCAGTGTAACTGTAGGTTTTCAATTCCGGATCAATAAGCCGGATATCCGTATTATACCACCTGCTTAATTTTGTTACAATTTCTTCAAAGGAATCATTATTAAAAATAAGCTTTCCGTTCTTCCATGCAGTATATGCTTCAGCATCTGTTAATTCAACAGATAATTCATTTTTGTTAGAATATATATAATAAGTAGCTTTTTCATTGGGTTCAAGCTTTGTTAAGAGTAGTGGTCTTGAATCCGATCTTAATTTATAAAGAGCAACTTTTCCTTCAACCAAAGTGGTCTGTATCATATCATCATCAGGGTAAGCCAGAACATTAAAAGATGTTCCTGTAGCCATCACTTCCATATGCTTCGTCCGGACAACAAAAGGTTTACTACTTTCAGCAACTTCAAAATAAGCCTCACCTTCAAGATAAACCTTCCTGGAAGAACCTGGAAATTGTGAAGGGTATTCAAAATGGCTTCCTGAATTGAGCCATACATTCGTTCCGTCAAAAAGAACAAAATGTGTTACGGTACCATAAGAAACATCGATCCTGCTGGAAAGTTCCTGAATTCTGTCATCAGATGGGCATATTGGGCATATATAAATTATATATGCCAGACTGGTAATCAGCAAAGGTAAAAACAAAACAGCCGCAGCTTTTGTGAGGTAGGCAAAGAATTTCTTCTGTTTCCCAAAACCATGCAACCTTTTTGTCACCTCTGATCCAGCTTGGTCTATATCAATTAATTCTGGTTCTATGATTTGTGCAGACAATTCCCAGATAATTTTACATTCCTGAAACTTTTTTTTGTTTTCAGGATCCTTATTGATCCAGGCTTCTATTTCAACCGATTCTTTTCGATTAAGCTCACCGGCTAAATACTTACCGATTTCCTGTTCCGAAAAATCACCTTTTTTTTTCAAATGAGACATAAGATTTATCCTTATTTAATGACGATTTAAAAATAAATTACCCTATAAAAAATTTTTATCTAACTTTTACTTTTAACATCGAATCTACTTCCAATTATTTATAATTTTGAATTTAAAGTTCCATAAGTTGTTAATTACTAATGCGTTGTGCGATTGAAAGAGCTAAGCAATTGAATTATAGATTTTTTTGTAGAGCCGCGCCGCGGCGCGGCTCTACAAATTCCTAATTATCAATATCGTCGATTTAATCGCACAACACGTTAATTACTAATAATCCCAGTAAAAAACCGGGATTATATTAAATAATTAGAGCTTTATTTACGAAATTGTGATTTTTAAACCACTTTTCAGAGCAATCTCATTAGTCCAATACTCCAATATTCCAATTACATATATATTAAAATATATTTAATTATTTTTTCATAAAATGTCTTTTCGAAAAGTTAAATAATCAGATATTTTTTCAGATCATTCCGCAATTTTTTCAACGCTTTCCCAATATGCACCTCAACTGTCTTGACAGAAATATTAAGTTTTTGCGCAATTTCAGCATATTTCATACCTTCATAACGGCTTAATTTGAAAATCTCCCTGCAATTATCAGGTAAATTATTAATTGAGTATTCAATCTTCTGTTTTAATTCTGTATATAGGATTATATCCTCACTATTATTTATATTATTTATCTCATAATTACCTTTAGATTGATTTATTGTTTTATCCAAATAATTATGAACAATTTTTTCATGTTTCAGGATATCCAGACACTTGTTTTTTGTAGATTTTTGAAGATATACTCCCAGTGAGTTAATAATATTTATTTGGTTCCTGTCTAACCATAATTTTACAAATATTCCCTGTACAGTTTCTTCAGCTTTATCATGATCCATCAGTAATTGATTAGCATATAAAACCAATAGCTCATAATATGTATAAAAAATACAATTAAAAGCACTTTTATCGCCCTCTTTGAATTTGGAGATTACGACATTCTCATGATATCCACATAACATGTTCATAACAGAACGGAAAGAAAGTTCTGCTAAATTTAAGATAGTATTATCAAAAAAAAAAATATTATTAAAAAGAAGACGGAATTTCTTCCGTCTTCTTATCCTAACCACTAAATCCCAAACCTATTACCTAATAATATTTCCCCTTTTAATTTATAGACGATTTACAAAAGTTATACCCTTATTTTGGTTCTGTTAAAATACATTAAGATATATTCAAGCATGTGATATGAAGCCCATATGTTCTGATCTCAATCATATATCATAGCAACGATGGATATTACTGATTTTCCCGGGATATCATCATACTTTCTTTCAGAAACAGTTTCCATAAAAATTTGATCTTTCTGATTTTAAAAAATAATTTCTCCCTAATAGTTTATATTTGATAGCTAACTTGTTAAAAGCTTTGAGACGATTAATATTCAATACCTCATGTAGATGATTGATTTTATCAGCTATGGTAATTAAAGAAGTTCATCCATGAATCGCTATGAGATAATCTTTTTACCAATTCATCCATAGATATTCCGGACCAATTCATGGCAAATTCAATAGTTTATTCAGTAGATAATTCAGTAGTTATTTAGTAGTTATTTGATAGTTATTCAGTAGTTATTCAATTTTAAAATTGTTATATTTTTAAACTGTTAAATTGTTAAATTGTTCATGAGGCTAACATAATGCAAACCAAAGTTGTAGTATAATGTTTTAGCCGAATCCCGACAAGTCGGGAATAGCGATGCGTATCGGGATTAAATTGCTATTCTTCTAAGTTATATATTATTAACCATTTAGCCATTTAACCATTTAGCTATTTATTTTTATGCTTCAGAAGTCGGTTCAATAGTTATAAGCGAATTCAGAATTGATGCCATCCCGAAGGTACGAGGCCTGCCTGCCGCTGACTGCAAACGTTATAAGGCAATTAAAGAGAGATTTCGAAATGCCTAACATAAATAATCTTTGGATCTGATTAATGAGTTTTTCTTACATTTGAAATATTTATTTAATAAATTTTAAGATATAATTGAATAATTGAACCGGATTCAACTGAGAATGTACAATTTAAAGGTATCTGGACTCACGAGTGTAAATATTCTGCATTAAGTCATTCGATTATTAGTAAAATTAAAAAATAAAAAATAATGTAATATGGACAGAGAATTTTATGATTACTTGCAGGATATTTTGGATGCCATGGAAAAAGCACAGCAGTTTATTAAAAACCTATCCTTCGAAGAATTTACCATGGACGATAAGACAGTTTTTGCCGTTGTAAGAGCTTTAGAGATTATCGGGGAGGCCACAAAAAATATACCCGATAGTAATCGCAAAAGCAATCCTGAAGTTCCCTGGAAAGATATGGCAGGAATGAGAGATATTCTTATTCATGACTACTTTGGAGTAGATATGGAAACTGTATGGCTGACTGTGACTGAAAAAATCACTGAAATCAAACCTTTGATTCAAAAAATGTTGAATAAAATATGATAGATATTAAAGATATAAGACAAACTTTACAAAGCCACAAAACAGAACTGAACAGAAAATATGGCGTATCAGAAATTGGCATTTTTGGTTCTTATATTAAAAATGCCCAAAGTGAAAGCAGTGATATCGATATATTAGTTGAATTCGAAAAAGCAGTTGACCTTTTAACTTTTGTCAATTTAAAGAATCATCTTTCTGATCTTCTTGGTACAAATGTTGACCTCGTTATGAAAAAGGCATTAAAACCTGGAATTAGTCAACGTATATTGAAAGAAGTAATGATTCTCTAAAAAAACACTTTCAGTTGTTGACAGGTAATTGTTTCAGTAGTAATTCAATAGTGCTTCAGTTATTGTCCTCTCAACAGTCTTAACTGAAATATTCATTTTTTGAGCAATTTCGATCTATTTCAAACCTTCATAACGGCTTAGTTTAAAAATTTCCCTGCAATTTTCAGGTAAATTATTTATTGAGTACTCAATCTTCTCATTTAATTCATCAAACAGGATCAGATCATCAATATTAATTGTTTCATCTTTAGGTTGAATTTTTGTTTTATTCATATAATTCTGAACAATTTTTTTATGTTTCAGGATATCCAGGCACTTGTTTTGTACTGATTTTTGAAGATATGTTTTAAGAGAAGTGTTAATTTTTATCTGCTCCCTGTCTGACCATAATTTAACAAATATTCCCTGTACAGCTTCTTCAGCTTTATCGTGATCCATTAAAAATTTATTTGCAGATAAAACCAATCCTTTATAATATGTATAAAAGATACAATTAAAAGCATCTTCATCCCCTTCCCTGAGTTTGGAGAGTAAAAATCTCTCATGGTATTCAGGTTGATTGGTTATAACAGAACGAATAGTAAGTTCTGTCAAAAATAAGGTAGTATTTATTCATAAAAAAATATACTCTAAAAATTAAGAAGACGGAATTTCTTCCGTCTTCTTAATCTAACCACTAAACTTAAAACCCATTACCTAAACTCTCTTTTAAATTTAAAGACGATTTATAAAACTTATACCCTTACTTTGGGTCTGTTAAATATTTATTAATACATAACGCGTTGTGCGATTGAAATAACTAAGTGAAAGTTACAAGGTGGGTAAAATATGCATTCCCTGATTTCTTGTAATGTATTGATTTTAAAATCATAAAAAGGTTACTTTTGACAAAATGGATTAAATTATTTTTACTGGTAAAAAACCTTATAAATCTTCACATTTATCTCTCTTTATCACATTCTACTGCCTCAAATCCAATAAGTTTAGCTAAATCTATAAATTCCTGTCTATAATCACCAAAAAACGTTACTCTGTGTTGCCAAAAAGTTTTCCAATCACGATTTTCATGCAGCGCTTTTGCATTGGTTTTAATAGCTACTTTCGTCCTGCACAGTATATCATTCCAATACGGGAAAAGCTCTTCACCGGAAACAGTCTCGCCGGTAAAAACAGCTATCTTTTTATTATTCATATCTATTTTTGCCACGGTTACTGGTACCCCTATCGGATAGATTACCTGAGCAACAGCACCACCAGTATTTTCTTCCTCAAAAAAAGGCAAATTCCTTATGATGTAGGGCACTTTTTCTCCATCTCCATAAGGATTGAACGGAGCTTCACAGTGAGCAATAATCGCTATGTCATTAAAAAAATCCATAAAATAATCACCATTTTGCCCCGTGCTGCCTGTGAAATTATATCCCAACTGTTGAGTAATTAAAGAATTAATCAAAGTTTCGGAAGTAGCCACTATGCCTTCTGTACAAAGCTGCGAGGAAGGTAAACCCTGACTGGGCAAAATAGAATAACCACCGGGGAATTTACCATATCCTTCAGTTGCTATTGCTCCACAATTGTGTTCTGTCATCAGTTCCTTCATAGCTAAGTATAGCTTTGCTGATCTCAGTATTTGTTCTTCATTTGTCCCCCGGATTCCCGAAGCTTCGTCCATCCATTTTTTAGTAACCTCTTTTGCCTTCTCCTCATCCTGAACTTTCATTTTTTCAACCAAATCTTCCTGTGGTATTGGCACAAGGAAAGCCCCAAATGTCTCTTTCAAGTTATTAACAAAGACCTTCTCATATTCTTCCCTGCTCGTTTTAATCTGAAAAACTTTCGGCTCAAATTCGCCAAGCGGAGGTTTATCTGTTACAACCAGCACTCTTAAACCTTTCATCTTCGAGATAGCATCTACTAACTTAATCTTTCCTGCTATATCATCTATCCGGGATAAATAGACAGACCGATCCTTGTCGGGTATTACAGGTAAAATAGATGTTACAACCTTCTTCCCCTTAAAATCATTGTGATCATGAGATAAAGGAAACCATTCCCCCCACAATCGGGAGACTGCCACCATAGGCAATCCTATTGATATTAATTCATCCGGGGGAGAGCCTAAACATAGCAATCCATCTAATTTATCTTTTTGAGCTTTTATGTTTTCAATAACCTCTTCAGTAGGCCTGGTTTCACCTACAAATTCAACTTTCTTGCATTTTTCTTTAAGTATTTCCAATACTTCTTTATTTTCAATTATCTCTATATCCGGGTGATAAATTGAATAAGCTGCCCCTGTAACAATGCCTGAAGTAAATACTGTATATATCCGTGTCTTTTTACCTTGATTCTTTTCTGATTCTTGACAAGAACAGACACTCATATCTCCAACACCAATATTGATATGATTGTCACTTGGGCCTTTGGTCCCTGATTGTGCCACAATATAATCAGGAATAAACATAAATACTGCAACGATTACAGCAACAATTCCAAGAGTTATCTTCCTTGAAGAAACTGCTCTTTTTTTAGATTTTTTTTCCATATATAGATAAAATTAAATTTAAATATAATTTGAATCATTTGAATAGGATAGGTACCGGCATATGAGCAAAAGCTGTTTAAGCACTGCCAAATTAGTTTAACTCCATAACTTAAGTTTTATTAATGCTTTTGCAACTGGTACAATATTTCCCTCAATACCGTGTTAACCCTGTTAAATAATCTATTCTGCAATGCAGATTTAACAGGGTTAACATTAAATTTCATTACATTGTGCCCCATGGTGGGGAAAAATGAGCTAATGGTTTTTACTGTTTTCCTGCAGTCTCAGGAAGAAATGATCTTGTAAGAGAATCACTATCTATATATTTAGCACTGAGTTGATCCAGTTGTTCATGCAAAGTCTCTTTCACATCGCTGTAGGCAGGATCGTTATAAACATTTTTCATCTCATTCGGGTTATTTTTCAGGTCGAATAATTCCCATTCATCAATATCATAATAGAAATGAATAAGTTTATACCGGTCTGTGGTTATTCCATAATGCCGTTTCACGCTATGCCATCCGGGGTATTCATAATAGTGGTAATAATGTGCTGTTCTCCAGTCTCCGGGAGTATTTCCTTTAAGAAGTAGTAAAAAACTTCTTCCCTGCATTTCTTCCGGTATTTTAATATTTGCAGCATCCAGGAAAGTTTCGGCAAAATCAAGATTGGAAACCATATCACCATTCACACTACCCGGTTGGACCACACCGGGCCACATGACAAATAACGGTGTCCGGAGTGATTCCTCAAACATCCAGCGTTTGTCAAACCAGCCATGTTCACCGAGGTAAAAGCCCTGATCGGATGTATAAACAAGAATGGTATTTTTATCCATTCCATTACTTTTCAGAAAATCCAGTACTTTTCCCACACTTTTATCGACTGCAGCAATACAGGCCAGGTAGTCCTGCATATACCGCTGGTATTTATAACGTACCAGATCATCACCAGACAGGTCTGATGCATAAAAATGCTCGATTTTGGGATCATAAACTGCATTCCATGCCTCTAACTGTTCGGGAGTAAGATGACGTCCCCATCTTGGCCTCTGTCTTCCCTGTTCTTCTTCCGCCTGAGGTGTTTTTTTAACTAATTTCAAATCACCCTCAAGCGTCATGGATTCAGCAATGGTCATATCCTGGCTGCGTTCGGCTGTTCCACGATTTGAATAGTCATCGAAAAGAGTAGCCGGTTCAGGAAAAGTAACTGAATCAAACATACCCAGTTCGTTTGGTCCCGGTTCCCAGGAACGATGCGGTGCTTTATGATGCATCATCAACATAAAAGGTTTGCCGGAGTCTTTAACTTCTGTTAACCATTGCAGGGCTTTGTCTGTAATGATCTCTGTTGTATATCCTGTCATATTGTATCTGCCGCTTGTATCAATGAAAACCGGATTATAATAACTACCCTGTCCGGGTAAAATATCCCAATGATCAAAACCGGTAGGATCAGAATTGAGATGCCATTTACCAATCATTGCCGTTTTATATCCTGCCTGTTGAAAAAGCTTGGGAAATGTTAGTTGACTGCCGTCAAACATTTTATTACTGTTGTCTCTAAATCCGTTCAGATGGCTATACTTCCCGGTAAGTATTGTAGCTCTTGACGGACCGCATATCGAGTTGGTCACCATACATCTGTCGAAGCGCATACCTTCATTTGCAATACGGTCGATATTCGGCGTGGGTGCAAATTCCGAAAGCATGCCTCCATAAGCACTGATGGCCTGATAAGCATGATCATCACTCATGATAAAAAGGATGTTTGGTTTTTGATCTGTTTTGACACAAGATTCTGTAATTGTCAAACCTGCAATCATAATTCCTGCAGAAATAACAGCTAATGATAAAAAAAGGTATTTTTTCATAATTTAAGGTTTTTATTAGTTCACCATAAGAATGCCTAACTTAAAGATTATTAAAATTATTTAAAATAATATGTCTGAATTCTTTTATTTAACCACCAAGGTACACTAAGGTTGTCACCAAGGAACTCAAAGGTTCATATTCAATGCCCTGAAAGGGCATGATATTTCAGCACAGGGCAACGCCCTGTGTTAAAGGATCGGTCTATGTTTCAGAGCCCTGTAAGGGCGATATAAGTCTATATTTCAATAATCATATTGCGCCCTTTCAGGGCTTCAAATATAACTGTAATCATGTCCCCAGGGCGTTGCCCTGGGCTAAAAAATTTTCCCCTTTCAGGGGAAATATTTTTACTGATACACTCTCTGAATCCATCTTTATTTTTGATAAAAATACAGATATATATAAAGAATAGCCTGCTTGCAGAGGGAGACAGAGAGGGGGTGGTGAAAATATCCATGGATTCTTAATATTTAACATAAGACAGAATTTCCCTTCTTTATTCTCTTTCTGTTTCTATCCTTCCCGGTTCACGTCTGTTCTTACCTTCCATATTATGGAGGTCATCTCCCAGATCCTCACGTGCTTTATCAGCAAGTTGCTTCAAATCTTCAAAAATTTCAGGAAATAATTCTTTCACATCATAACGTTCGCCGGGATCACGCCGCATATCATACAGGGCAAAACCGGATTCGCCCCGGCTGTAGTCACCGGGCAGTCCATCCTGGCCAGGTAATACACCCTCATATGAACGGTAACTGTGTGGCAGAATCAGTTTCCAGGAGTCTTTTCTTACAGCTTCGAGGCTATTTCTACCATAATAATAATAAAAATATTCCCGGGGATTTACTGTTTCATCGCCCAGCAACAGTGGAAGAATATTAACACCATCGATTCTTTTTACCGGGAGCTGAGCACCTGTAATATCAGCTAATGTTGGAAGAATATCGATGGTTGAAGCCAGTTTATTACATATGCTTCCTTCCTTTATCCTGCCGGGCCATTTCATGATACAGGGTACTCTTTGTCCTCCTTCCCAGCTTGTTCCTTTACCCTCTCTCAGTCCTCCTGTTGAGCCGGCATGGTTTCCAAAGTTCAGCCAGGGCCCATTATCCGAAGTAAAAATGACAATCGTATTTTCTGTAAGTCCGTTGTCTTCCAATGTTTGCAATACCTGGCCGACTGACCAGTCGATCTCCATGATAACATCGCCGTATAATCCCTGTTCACTTTTTCCTTTAAATTTATCAGAAACAGCTATAGGCACATGAGGCATTGAGTGGGCCAGATATAAAAAGAAGGGTTCGTCATTATTTTCCTGAATAAATTCAACGGCTCTTTCCGTATATAATGTAGTTAATTCAGCCTGATCTTCAAGGCTTTTGATCTCCCTTATTTTTTTATTACCTTCAATAAGAGGAGGAAACGGGAAACTTGCTTTCCGGGCATGGGTTTCAGGAGTTGCAAGTGTACCGTCGTAGTTGATGGGCCACATATCATTTGAATAAGGCAATCCCAGGTACTCATCAAAACCATGCTGTAAGGGCAGGAAAATTTCATGATGGCCCAGATGCCATTTGCCGATTGCAATCGTACTGTAATTACATTTTTTCAGCACTTCAGCAATTGTTTCTTCCTCAGGATTGATTCCGATCCGTGCATTTGGATTGAGAGCCCCGGTAATACCCACCCTGTTTGAATAACAGCCTGTCAACAATCCGGCTCTTGATGCACTGCAAACAGCCTGTGCAACATAGAAATTCGTAAACCGAATACCCCGGGCAGCTAATTCGTCAAGGTTTGGAGTTTTATATTGAGTAGCACCAAAACAACTAAGATCACCATATCCCATATCATCAACAAATATCAACACCACGTTTGGTAATTCGTTTTGTTTTAATGAAGGCAAATCCTGGCTGAATGAATTTGTAAAAACAATCAGGCATAAAATTACTATACAACATTTTAAATGTGTTACCATAGTTTTTAATTAGAATTCAATAATTTTTCAAACGGATGCTTGAAAGCTTTCAATGTGAATTGAAACATATTATATTTTATGCCTCTTCAACCACTTTCCATCCAATAGCATCAGCAAAAGCATATACTGGTTCTTTCAAATCACCATAAAATGTAACCCGGTGCCATCCCCATTGATCCCACATTGTGAACAATTTTTCAATATCGCCAATAGGTTCTGCACAAAGCTTTGTCCGGCATGCCCGGTCATCAGGGTCATTTGCAATAGCTTTCGCCTGATGGAAAATGATTTCTTTTCGATCATTGTCTATTTTAAGTGATGTAGTTAAGTAATCTAATGGAAGGATTGAACGGACAGATGCGCCCTTCCTGTCTTCCGAATGAGTCATTATTATAAAAGGATTGGCGGGTCCATCCGGCCCGAACATTTTATTAGGAGCTACGCAATGAGCATAAGTGATAGTACGTTTTGAGGTGTCAATAACCGGATCAGAAATATACCCCGGACGCCCAGTCAATGTCGTAAATGCGACCATTGTTGCTGTTGAACGAATATCACATTCACAGGCACCAACAAGTCCAGCATTATTTAGTTCATGGAAACCAAGACATGGATAGGCATGGATATGTTCACCATAAAATCCACCAAGGCAATTTATTGTGATAGCATTAGCACCATGCTCTTTAAGCAACGATTTCATTCCTAAATACATAGATGCTGAATTTTGAAGAGTTTCAAAAGTGACATCGATAATGTCATCCGCTGTTTTTTGCCATTTTTCTGCAATAGCACGTGCTTCATCTTTATCAGCTATCTCCCATGCATGATTTAGTTCAGCGAAGGATAAGTATTCAAGTGGTATTCCCATAACTGGTTCTGCTGGGCCGGAGTCTTGGTTGCGGAAAGCCAATATTTTAG
>CAZGOR010000095.1:0-11537 GCA_964527875.1 uncultured Bacteroides sp.
GAACCAGCAGACTCTTAAATTGATTCCCGATCTCTGTACCTCAAATACTCTTCAATCTTTCGCTCATACTCTTCCTTGATCATGATTAACTGAACAATAGTACGGTCAATGATGCGAAGACGCTCCGATATATCATGGTATTCATGATCATCTTGTATCTCACTTTTTTCCATTGAAAGTTCCTGTATAAACATTATGAAAAGAGATTATATAAATAAACAGCATTTTCCATTCCATTATTTATATTATATTGATTTACTATATTTTACATTTACATCAGGATAGAATTGAAGGCTTAAAACGTCCGCTTTCAAGAAAAAGTGTACGATTACGAACATTTGTGGTTATATAATAGTAATAGATTTCCTGGTACTCGTGTAAAATTCAATTATCATTCATAATATAATTAACTTTATAGAAAATCATACTGTCCCATCTTTATTAATTAGTATTGATGAAAGAGGCGCTAATTAATTTTATCATAATGATTATGGCCCTGAATATGGCCGCCCAGCAAACTCCAGATTTTGCATTCGGACAGATTATGCTTGTTAACCGGTTAAATAAAACGAAAACGAAAGTAATTCGTTCCGATAAGCCAGTAACCATCAGGATGATTGACGGAAGAAAAATAAAAGGGGATTTTTATCTTGAAGATGAAAATACAATGATTGTCGGTTCGGAAAAGATCATACTGGACAGTATCTATTCCCTTTCTGGTTTTGTTATCAGAAATTCAAAAGAAAAGGCTATGGGAGCAGGATTAACTATTCTTTCCGGTGCCGGGATTATTTATCCCCTGTATCTGATCATTGGCGGTTTTGGCCTGGGTGAAGCAAAAGCTTTATTCGCGGGCATAACCCTGCTCTTCTTTGATACTATCCTTGCCTATGCAGGAACCAGCCTTGCCGGTATTTATCCAAGAAGATTTAATATGGTGAATTGGGGAATCAGGATCATTTATCAAAGTCAACATTCAATACCATTGTCAAAAGAAATTGCGGTGGATAATGGTGGTTAATACTTATTATTATCTTATCCGGCAAAGGCAACCTTAACTTAACAACTCGCATATAGAATTTATCTGATTATTTTGCATATTTTGACTATTAATACTAGATCAAATGCGTTCAATCCATGGAATATTCATCAGAAACAATTGGATTTTTTATTTAATCATTGGCCTTCTCCTTTTTCCAGCATTACTTATTAATATTGGGGTTCATCCATTTATTAATGATGAATCAATCAGAGCGCTGGTATCTATGGAAATGATCTTTTCAGGTGATTATATCACCCCTACAATTGCAGGCGAGTTATATTTTAAAAAACCCCCTGCATATAACTGGCTGATTGTTTTGTTCTATGAATTATCAGGTAATTTCAATGATGCAACTTTAAGATACGTATCTGTCTTTTCATTGTTAATTTACAGTTTTATTATTTACCAGTTTATAAAAGGAAAACTTGGAAAAAAGAACGCAATTATAATTTCCCTGTTGTTTATCACTTGTGGAAGAATACTTTTTTATGATTCTTTTTATGGATTGATGGATATTGCCTATTCCGCGCTGGTTTATATGAGTATTATGCTGATATGGCACTATTTTAAAAAAGAATACTTTCTGATTTTGTTTCTACTTTCCTATGGTTTATCAGCAGTTAGCTTTCTTATGAAAGGGTTTCCTTCTATATATTATCAGGTGGTATCACTTCTGGTTATATTTATCTCAGAAAAGAAATTCGGAAAATTATTTTCATGGAAGCACTTGTCAGGAATACTTCTGTTTGTCAGCATTATATGTTTGTATTATACATTATACCTTATCAGGAATCCCGGGAATCTTCAAAATATCTTACAGGTTCTGTTTGCTGAATCTTCAGAAAAAACGGCAATAGGTTTTGGAATAGCAGTTACCGTAAAACATTTTATTACTTTTCCATTCCAGTTTATATATCATTTTCTGCCATGGACGGTATGGATTATATATTTCGTAAGAAAGGATATCCGGCAAATCATCTTAAATAATCCATTCATCCGGATTAACTTGTATTTATTCATTTTTAATATCCTCATTTATTGGTTTTCACCCGATACTTTTGCCAGATATTTATTCGTCCATGCCACTATGATGTTTACAATTTTGGTTTATTTACATCAGATACATAAAGGAGAAAACACCCTGCATTTCAGATTGCAACATATATTATTTCTTTGCCTGGGCGGTATATTAGTCTTAATACCTTTTTTCTATCCCATTCTGGAAATAACAAAGAATGTTCCTCACGCTATATTGAAAACCGTTGTGTTGATATTGTTTTCAGCTTTTTTCCTTATTTTTTTATTTCGGTTTAAGAATCAAAGGTTTTTAATCATAGTAATAATGTTACTTATAGGCCGGATCGGATTCAACTGGTTCATTATTCCTTCCAGGGAAAAGACCAATAAATTATCACAGTGCAGGGATGAAGCGATTGCGGTTGGTCAAGCAACATTAGGACATGATTTATACCTGGTGTACGGAACACCCATGGTAACACATTCACTTTATTATATAAGCCGGGAGAGAAAGGAACAACTTAAATGGATACCCGACATTTCGGACCCGGACGCATATTATATCATTCATGAGTCTACATTTGAAGGTCCGGAATATGATAAACACTTCGAATTCCATCTTAAAAACCAAATGATACCTATAAGTGTAGTGAAATTTAAACATGAAGAGAAGGAAAATTAGAAATTAATTCAGAGGTTTCTTGTTGCTATTTACAGGTAGTATGATAGGTTTTTAAAATAAACTGTTTTTTTACCATTATTTTAATTGTTGATAAATATGTTTATGTGTTTATTATATAAAGTTTTTATATTTAACTGCACCGGGGTTTTGATGCGGCTCCATAAACACCCAATTGTAAGTATCATCGTTAGTTAAGTCACAATTGTTTTATAAACACACAAGTTAAGAAAACAGATGAAAGAATGAACAGGATATGTATGCCGTAATTGATATTGAAACAACAGGAGGAAGCCCCAGGTCAGAAAAGATTACTGAAATTGCAATATTACTTTATGACGGCAAAAAAATCGTAGATGAGTTTGTTACCCTTATCAATCCAGAAAAAACCATCCCCTATTTTATTTCTGCTCTTACCGGAATAACGAATGAAATGGTTGCCGATGCTCCCAGGTTTTATGAAATAGCTAAACGAATTGTTGAGATGACAGAGGATAATATTATTGTTTCTCACAATATTACGTTTGATTATAGATTTATCCGTAGTGAGTTTAAAAGTCTCGGTTTCGATTTTGTAAGAAACAATTTATGTACACTTCAGTTATCCAGAAAACTTTTTCCCGGTCACCGCAGCTATAGCCTCGGAAACATATGCAAAGACTTTGGTATCATGAATGAAAACAGGCATCGTGCTGCAGGAGATGCCTATGCAACAGTAAAATTGTTGCAGTTACTAATAAAGAAATGCCGTGATGAAGGTACAGAAGATTTAATGGCTCTTTCAGCAAGACCTTCACTGAAGAACCTGCACCCGCTTCTGGATCAGAACATCTTGAACAACTTGCCGGAAGAAACAGGAGTATATTATTTCATAAATGACCAAAACCAGATCATTTATATTGGAAAAAGCAGGAACATCAGGCAAAGGATACTGAGCCATCTCAGTAATAACGGATCGAAACGTGCTATTAAACTAAAGGAAAGCATTACCTGTATCGAATATGAAGTAACGGGGAGTGAGCTTGTAGCATTATTAATTGAATCGGGTGAGATCAAAAAACATGCACCACCATTTAACAGAGCACAGAAAAGGAAAGTGATGCAATATGGTTTATATTCATACAAAGATCCCAGAGGTTATATAAATCTCAGGATTGACCGGACTGCCAACCGGATCAACGAAACACCATACACCTGTTTTCAGAATCTTGCGGACGCAAAAACATCCCTATCACAGTTGGCTGAACGTCACTGGCTTTGCCAGAAATTATGCGGGTTATATGAAACCGATGGTGCATGTTTTCATTATGAGATCAGGCAATGCAACGGAGCCTGCATCGGAAAAGAATCACCGGGTATTTATAACAACAGGGTTACCAAAGCCATTAATACCTTTTATTATGATCATAAAAACTTCCTGATCATCGACCGGGGAAGAAATGAAACCGAAAGATCAGTCATCCGGATCGAAAACGGAAAATATATTGGTTTCGGTTACCTGAATATCGAAGAATCGTATCTGCATATCGATTCATTACTGGATTGTATAAAGGTATTTGAAGATAATAAGGATATTCATCAAATCATTAAAACCTATCTGAATCACAATAATGTGGAAAAGATAATAAGATATTAATCGATTCTGTAATAGTTGTAAATTATGAAGGTGTGAAGATATGAAGGTTTTTCACACTTTTACACTTTCCCAGTTTCATACTTTCACACGATATTATCTGAAGGCGACAGTAATTGATCCGGCTAATCCAGAATCCTATCGAGCTTTTGCACCAGCGTGGCTATATTTTCCTGTGTTTCTTCGTCAAAATCCTCAAACCTGATATTATTATTTTGTACATGCAGTACAAAACTTGACATCAATTTAGTTCTGGAAATGTTATTATTTTCAATATATTCGGAATTTGATTCAGTAATGCCGACACGTTGGTGTAAAACAAAATTTTTAAAATCAATCGTTGAGAAAATATCTTCAATACTGTTCACATCGTGGAGTTTGATCATTTTCCGGGCTGCCTGTTTTTCATTATTATGAAAAAGATTAATTTTCAAATCATCATATACAAGATTGCCATCAATATCATCATCTAGAAGAACAATAAAATCCAGTCTCCATCCAATCAGCAGGTTCACAAGTGCCGGTACATTTAAAACATCCGTTGCCGGCAGAAAATAAATCTCTTTATTGAAATCGATCAGGCTGAATAAAGTTTTCAGGTAATGATATGTAACAGTATCTTCGACAATAACATTATTCTTTTTCTTAATGAATTGATGATCACTTAATTTTGTACCCATCAGGGTATAAATGGGCGACAGGGTATCAGTTGAAGCTTCATTCAGAGATTTGGCATTAAAAAGTATCGTCTCACTTTTCATATCATCTTCAACAGTTCTCTGAACTGCCAGAAGACGGTACAATTTACTAAGGTTAATAAGGTGGGGGGAGTGGGTTGTATAGATAATCTGGATATCTTCTTTAATGTCTTCAAATACTTTAAGTACATCTTCCTGTGCTCTTGCATGAAGGCTTAAGCCCGGTTCATCGATCAGAAAGACCCTTGATCTGTCCTTGTTTTCAATGGCACTGGCTTTAAGTTCAAGATAAAAGGAAAGAAACCACCGTACTCCCCTGCTCCGCTGCTTTGGATAGAGCCGTTCCTGGGCATCTTTGATCCAGAATTCCAGATAGGGCCTTCCCATTTTCTCAGGATATCTGTAATCATAATGCTCAAGTTCAAAATTTATCTTGATCTTATTCTGTTTTCCGATATTCTGACGCCAGTAATCCTGGAAATTTAATGTGATCTCATTATTTAGTTTTTCAATCTTCTGTTTGAGGATTCTGTTGTTCTGTACTTCGAAGAATTTTTCATCCAGACCGGCAATAATGAGAAAGTTACGTGCAGCTTTAAAACCTTCAACCAGAGAGTTTTCTGCAAAAATATCATCCATGTTAATACGGTTTGGTAATAAACTGCTGAAATCCTCGAACATTTCAAAAACCGGAATGTGTTTAAAGCTTTCTTCTGCCAGCTCAAGGTCAGTATAATATTCAGCCATCCTCTCATTTTCCTTATCAACTAACTCTTCAGCTTCTTCCGGATCCATCCCCTTAAATATTTTTGCTGTAACAGCTTTCCTGGTTGAGACCATTTTTTTGGCTTTTTCCCACGCGGTTTGATTTACAATGTGACGATTATGTACAATATCAAGTTTTTTCTGCAATTGTCTTTTTTCTTTTGGTATAAGGAGGCTGTCATATTGTTTTTGCAGGGTGGTTAGTTCGCTTAAAGATGATTCATATTCTTTCCTGATATTCTCAAACTCATTGATTGTCTCAAGGCACCATTGTGCCCATCTGGCTTTTCCAGCCAGCTCTGAAGCCCTGGTTGATTTTGAATCACATGCCTTTGATTTTTTTCCAAAACGTTTTTTTGATCGTTCCAGTTCCAGGGTTATCTTTTCAAGCCGACTGCTGTTTTCCTTTCCTGGTGATCTGTCAAATGCTCTCTGAATCTTTGGAAGCCTGGATTCTATCTGAGATAAAATTTTCTGTTCTTCCGTTTTTTCCCTATTTGCCTGGATTAATTCCTCTGTCGCTCTCTTTGATTCTTCTATGATATTAATAATCTCTTCCTCAATTGTTTTTTCAAATTTCTTTTTTTCATTTAATTGATTCTCAAAATAGACAGTAATTTGATCATCCCCGAAACTGAGATATTGAAATTTGTTATCAGTCCATTGGCGAATAATGGTGATCATGCCGCTTTCTTCAACAGATTTGATTACTATATCCGGTATCTTTTTCTGTCCCAGTATTTTTTTCAATTGTTTGACATCTATTTCAAATGCACAATACACAACCGGAAAACTGAGATCGCTGCGAAGGACATCATCCGATATTACCCCTGTATAAAAACTATACAGAGCTTCCAGAATGGATGTTTTTCCCGATTCGTTCTGACCTATGATCCCGGTAACATTATCAGATGCAAGATTATTCCATCCTGTATCAACAATTGATCTGAAATTTCTAATTCTGAACCTGCTGAAACGCATTAGGATGATTAAATTTTGAAACCAATAATCAGAATATCATCAATTTGTTCGAGGTCTCCTTTCCAGCGATGAAATTTCTGTGCCAGAAGAGTCTTTTGTTTTGCCATATTCTGCTTATGAATATTAACCAACAGCTCCTTGAATGGTTTGTATCTGAATTTTCGCTCTTCAGGACCACCAAACTGGTCAGCAAAACCATCTGAAAAAATGTATATTAAATCATTCTTCCGAATATCAAGGACATGATTGGTAAATGATTTTTCCTCGATCGGAGCAATACCGATCGGCATTTTATCACCACGGATCTCAATAAGTGTTCCTTTTCTGATAAGATACATTGGATTAAATGCCCCTGAGAACTGAAATTCCATTTGCTCAAGATCAACTATGCAAAGTGCTATATCCATTCCGTCTTTATGTTCACTTATCTCACCGGTCTGGTGCAATGCTTTCATGACATTTTCCCTTAGCCGGTTAAGTATGATATTTGCTCTTGGGATCTCTTTACTTACAATCTCGTTCAGAAAAGAAACGCCAAGCATACTCATAAATGCACCAGGAACACCATGTCCCGTACAATCTGCTGCAACAACCACTACTTTTTGCTTTTTTCTGTATATCCAATAAAAATCACCACTTACAATATCCCTGGGTATAAAAAGAATTAAGCTCTCCGGGAAAACCTTCCTGAAATATTTTTCTTCAGGTAATAATGCAGATTGTATTGAACCAGCATAACGCAAGCTTTCTTCCAGCTCTTTCTGCTGCCGTTCAATTTCATCTCTTTGTTCTCTGATCTTAGCGACCAGATCATGTTCATAGAGCATTTCCTTATAATAATCCATATAAAATCCTTCTTATTAAACAAAATTACGAATTATGATTGAATATTTCTAAACCACCAATAAAAGTATATTCATTGAACCCGGTTATTTATGAACCGATGATATCAGATGCTTACAATCATTTTATTTGTTAATTAATTGATTTACAAATTATTAATTATTTTATTTAAAACTTGGCAGAGATTTTGATATTATTTAATCAGAATGATTTACCAATAATAACGAAAGCCATGAAAAAAATAATTTTCATATCATTTATTTCTCTTTTTTTCCTGGCAGCTGGCGCACAGAGACCTTCAAGGAGCAAGATAAATGAAACGACAGATACAGAAGGAAAAAAAAGTGAAATGACCGTTAAACGGTCGGTTAAACATCAATCAAGGTCTTACAATAATAAGTCCGATCATAATACTAACAGCCGTTCAGGTAAGATTAGAACAAATGACCGTACATTGGAAAGACCCGGTAATAAACGTAACTCCGGTTCAATGCGTAATAAAAGAGAATACAATCAAAAAAACAGGAATGATAACCGGAGCATTAATGATAAAATTATCCGTAACAAAACCGACCTGCATAAAAATATCAGACCAAACAGATCGGATGTTACCATTGATACACGTAATGTTCCATCCTCCAACAGCGGCAGGGATCATAGTATTAATTCAAGAAATTTTGAACGTGAAAGAAAAACCTATCATACACCTGATATAAAGCGTGTTCACAGGAGAGTTAATTATGTAAAAAGGCCAAGATCTATTGAATACAGAAAGATACATTATTCCTATCGTGCACCAAAATGTATCAATATTGTCTGGACGCCAAGGATGTACAGAGAATATGTGTTAATATATCCTGAATTCAGATACTGGTATTATCCGTACGGATATAGGATCAGGACTGCTTCTGCCTATGATGCTGCTTATTATGTTGGAAAAGTAGTAAATGTTTACGGAAAGGTATATGAAGCCTGGTATTCCTGGCAAACCGACGAGTACTATCTCTATTTTGGGGCTCCTTATCCATACCACGACTTTAGTGTGGTTGTTCCCGGACGAAAAGCCAGACAATTCAACAGGCATCCTGAGATATTCTTTGAAGGAAGGTACATCTGGGTAACCGGATTAATCAGCCTTTATGAAGGAAAACCTGAAATGATTGTCAGGAAAAAATATCAAATTCATCTCTACTGATACTCCAGGTTAAAACAGGACAGTTAATTCACCAAGGGGTACATTCGATCTTATCAGCTCGTTGTACCCCTCTACTTCACTATTAGGATCATACGCTCCCATTAGTCTTTAAATATACTGGCACGATGACAACAGGTAACTGAGAAGAGAATCGTTAATTACTTTAAGTATAATATCTGACGGGCATAAACGTGGATTACGCTATTAATCACGTGGCAAAACAGTACTGCATCTGTCTATGGAATAAGCAGTAAAGAATCCTATGGCTCCATTGCTGATATTCGTGCTAATATTTGCCGAGGGACCACTAAACAGAGGCGTTTGATAGAATATTTCGCTCTGTGCTTCTAAAATAAAATTGTAATATTCTTCTGTAATACCATTCAATTCAAATGTAATGATATCTCCGGGATTGACTTTTTCATCTTCCTTCTGCTGATCAAGAAATTGTGATGGGATTCCGTATGTGTAGTTACCGTTAAAAAACACGTCATCCTGAACAATCAGGTTAGAAAGGGAATCAGTTATTAATTTTCCATTCTTATACACCTTAAAAGCATAGAAATTCTTTTCAGGCGGATCCTGGGCATATACCTTTACCTGGTAAATGCTATAATGTATGCTTTCCAATAATTCCAGCTTGATGGAATCAACCGAATTAACCGGGTGTAATTCGGAATTGGCTGAATATTCTTCCGTTTGACCATCATCATTGATATCTACCTGACTGATCATCAGTGTATAAGTTTTTCCCGGAATACCATGAAAATCACCTGAAGTAACATATACGCCCGGAATGTCAGGTTCTTCATTTAATTTGAAAAATGTATGCCCATCATCAATTCTTACAAGCGCACCTGAAACAGGAGAAGTTGACTGGTTATAGAAATAATCGCTGGTTTTAGTCAGCCTTACCTGATGCTGCATTGTGTCGGTCGTAACATAACCTTCAACCACCAGTCTGGTATAAGTGGAATCTACTTCAATATCAATCCTTTCCGTACAGCACCAGAGGAAAGTGAGTATTAAAAATAATATCATATATCTAAGTAACCTACTCATCATCTAATATTTAGCATTGTTCTATATAACCTGTAGCACTCATCTGAAACCCCTCCCGGGCTAATCCTCAGCCTTCTTTAACCTGCAACCTGTATCATACAATCCTGCTGCCCTGGAACCTGGTAACACATACCAGGAACCATAAACCATTTTCCCCGGTTAACAACAGGGTTTGACGATATCACTCCTGTTCATTTCAGTTGCCGAATGGCATTCGGCAAAACTTATCTGCAAATTTCAAATCCATTACTCAAGCTATAAACTACCTTGTACCTACACCCTGTAACTTGCACCCTGTAACCTGCAACTCCCGAAACCCTTCTTATTTCTCAGAAATAAAAATTAAAAGTCAATGCTGGTATAATTGAGAACAAATAGGTCATTTCAGCATATGTAATATTTGGGTTTTGCTCATCCTGAACAAAATTGATAGCCCAGGCATTTTTTCTTGCATACACATTATAGACTGAAAGGTTCAGATCATAATCCCATTTTCTTTCAGGTTTGTTTTCCGACTGCAGTGAGACTGACAGATCAAGCCTGTGATAATCAGGCATTCTGTAAGCATTGCGTCCGGAATAAACAGGAGCTATATTACCCATATATTCAAAGCGTCCTGTAGGAAAAGTAACAGGCAGTCCCGTGTTATATACCCAGTTTGCCGATGCCCATATCCTTCTTGTGATCTCATAATTAAGAACAACTGATATATCATGAGGTTTATCGTATAGCGCAGGATATGGATCACCATTATTGATCTCAGAAAAATATCTCCGGGTTTTAGACAATGTATAACTTACCCATCCTGTTATCCTGCCCTTATTTTTCCTGAAAAGGAACTCTAACCCATAGGAATTCGCTTCCCCGAATCTCAATTCACCTTCAATATATTTATTCAGTAAAAGGTTTGCATGATCCTTAAAGTCGATGGCATTCTGCATTTTCTTATAATATATTTCAACAGAACCTTCTAACAGGCCATTAAAAAAGTCACGAAAATAACCTGCAGCAATCTGGTCAGACAATTGTGGTTGGACATTTGGACTGGAGGGGAACCAAATATCCAATGGTGTACCTGCAGTTGAATTCTGTGCCAGATGAACAAACTGACTTGTTCGTGAATAGCTGGCTTTTACTGATGATACAGGATTTATGATATATGTGACAGCAATTCTGGGTTCAAAAGTCTTATAAAGATTGAAAAATTCCCCTTTGTCATATAGCGTTGAATCGGCAGGCTGATGTGCCTGATCAAAATGATAAACAATAGCTTTGCCAATATTATGAAACATATTGAACCTCAATCCATACCTGATTCTCCAGTGTTGTCCGGCCGATTGTTCAGACGATACATAAAAACCATTTTCCAGAGCATACAGATCAGGTAATGTAAATTTTGTAAACAGGCTCTGATCACCTAATCCTCTGGCACTTCCAGGCTCAAATTTATGCAGAACCGACATAGCGCCAAAACTCAATGTTATTTCCGGTGTCAGGTAATAATAAAAATCAGCCTTTGCACTGTAACCATTCATGTGAGAGGTCCAAAGAAATGAATTGGCACTACCTTCAGGGGTTCCCAGCCTGTAATTATATTTACTGTTGACAAGTGCGAAATTACT
>CAZGOR010000096.1:0-11529 GCA_964527875.1 uncultured Bacteroides sp.
GTATACCCCACTGTTACCACGATTCTGTCCATCACCCACCACTTCAAAAGGTGCTCTCCATTCCAGATGCAGCTGAACATCACCAAATGATTGTTTTGTCTGAATTGAGCCTGTACCAGGCACAATAGTGAAGGCGTCGTCATCTTCAATTCTCCAGGATGCCTGACCACCTTCTTCAGCAGCTTCCCATTTTGAAAGATCCGTACCATCAAAAAGAATAATGGCATCCGAAGGTGGCGCTGTGCCTTCGCCCGGTGTTACATTGAGTGGTACGGGTTCCCATTTTTCAGTTAATCGAGGTAACCAGCCCTGACAAAAAGTAAGAGTTGCCAAAACAAATACAATGATTATTATTGCTGATAACTTTCTAATAATGTGTAATTTATCCATGATTTTTTATGATTTAAATATAACCATTAAAAGTGTTCCTACTTAAATATTTAAAAGGTCTTTTTTATATTATTTCTCACAGATCCGCCTGAGACGGATAAGTTATCCGCAAATTCAATTGCAAATTTTCGCTAATTTTTCATTTTTTGATTGAATCTGCGGAAATCAGCTATTACCTGTCTGCTGGCAGACAGGTGCGAGAAGCCTTAAAAAATTTTGATCATAATTCATCCGTAATGATGAATTAATACTTTGGCAATTAATAAAGTTCCCTGTATTTTAACGTTAGCATGAAAATTTATTGAATATACAAAAAATGTCAAATAAGAAAGCAAAAGCAAGATCCGATTGCAAATCATAGTGTATAATTTTGTTTATTTTGTAAGATCAAAAAAGTTATATTTTAAAACAGTATAAAAACTAATTAATCTAAATGATGAAACACCGGGATTATATCACTCCCAAACCAATGTATCTATTCATTCTGATCTTTCTCGGAATACATTTTTTGACCAGCTGCAGGAAAGAATCTACTGTACTTTCCTTTCAACCTGTTCCCATCTCAACCGAGGCTGATCTCTGGTGGGCAAGGGTTCCTGCTGATATAAACCAGGATGGTATCATGGATATTGTCCTGCAGGATAATAACGGTTACGGTGGCTGGCTGGGATGGCTTGAAGGAAATGCCACCGGGGATATATGGACAACACACATCATCGCTGAGAAAGGACCCGGGGGTAACACCTTTGCCTGTGGCGATATGGATGCTGGAGATATTGATCTGGACGGTGATATTGATATCCTTGGCTTCGAACATCCGGGAGAATGGGACAGTGCCGGAGCAGTAACCCGGATATTCTGGTATAAGAATCCTGAATGGTTGCCAACATATATTGGTTCAGCTCCGGATTTTATCAAAGATCTCAACCTGACAGACCTGAACGGGGATCAGAAACCTGACCTTGCAACCATCACCTATGAAGAAAATAAATTGGTGGTCTACCGCCAGGATTCTCCTGAAGAATGGATGAAAGTGCTTGATACCACAATCCTGAACCTTCATGAAGGTATGGATGTAGGGGATATAGATGGTGATAGTGATATAGATATTGCACCGAACGGATACTGGGTTGAAAATCCCGGTGGAGATATGTCCGGGGAATGGATTATTCATACGATTGATCCAAAATGGAACAGTCAGGATGGTGACTGGTCAAAAAACGGTACTAAAATATGCTGTCGCGATATCACCGGAGATGGCAGGGTAGAAATTTTTATAACTCATTCTGAACGCCAGGGCTATCCCCTTTCATGGTATCAGACCGATGATCCGGTATCCGGCAATTGGACAGAAAACGTTGTGTATGAAAACTTACCGGCTGCTCACACATTGCAGGTTTTCGACTTTGATTTCGACGGACAATCGGATATTCTTTCCGGTACCAATAAAGACCGTGCAAAAACCCTGGAGATTGAGACTTTCCCGGTATTTATTTTCGTGAATAAGGCAGGATCCTTTTCAGATACAATCCTCCTGACTGACGAAGGAATCTATAACGGACAATGTGGAGACCTGGAAGGCGATGGAGATATTGATATTTTCAGGTATCCGACCCATAATGACTCGATATTTGAAGTATTGGTGAACCTGCTTAGGTGATCTAAGTAGCTACAGGGTACAGGTTGCAAGGTCGCAGGTACCGTAGGGTCATAGGATTGCAATTGTTGCAGTATCGCAGGTACCGAAAAATATTTACCACGGTCTATACTATGAATAATCCAGGGTATGCGAAGTACAACACGGGGAATAATGCTTGCAATATATTCCACAATCCCGGAAGGATTAAATAAAAATGCTTACCATTACAAATACACCCAAAAATCTCAAAATCAAATTAAACTAATCTGAGGCATTTGTGACATTTGAGTACATTTAAGACATTTAAGTGCATTTGAGGCACTTGAGGCATTTGAGATATTTGAGGCATTCATCCATCCTCATCCACATTCTCCTCAGTCAGTGTTACCGGATATACTTCCTTTATTTCTTTCTGTTGCACCGGGCCCAGGTCATTATAAGGGATATTGTATTTGCTGAGAGCCAGCTCCTCTCTTAAATCATATATAGCATCGAATATCATGTCAACCGCCTCTATATATTCGCCATACGGAGTTTCATTATCAAATTGCAGTAACAACACGTACTTCATATTTTCTTTTATAAATTCTTTTATATCTCTGTTCAATATTGCAGGTGAATTGCTTCGGGAAGCAAGATCAATTCCGAAAATGCCAATTCCCCTTTTCCGAATCTCCTCTTTTTCAATAATTAATGCATCCACTGGTGGCAGAAGCCTTGGAAGTCCCACAGCATGCTTTAACACCGGTAATACTTGTTCATCACCGGGAATTCCCGCATCTGCAAATTTCAGGGAATTGTTCTCTCTCAATATTTGTTTCAGCTTATACACATATTTCATCGGGATATCCTTATCTATATGAAAGACTGCCGTCAGATAAGGATGATCTATTGCCTTATAATTCTGTTTTTCTTTTTCCAGCATTCCAGAGAATTGCCCAAAATCAATCTCTTTTTGAATAAAAACAAGTTTAGGATCATCCGTTTTACTCTCTTCAGGATATCCCAGGAAAATATCATATATCCGGGATTGATCTTCCATCAATCTGTACCTTGAAATAACAGGTAAATCAATCTTCATATCTCTATTATCCAATACCAATTCCATTGAATTCTTAAAAGGTGTCTTCCGATATACACTGAATTCCTTGTTACTCCAGTAAATGGTAAACGCTGAATCTGTCAGTTTATACTTCATAACCATATTAACCGTACCTTCCGGATTGAATGAAAGAGTCAAAAGATTATCTGAAATACTATAATAATATTCCCTGCAGCTGGTTTGTTCTTCCAGTATATACATCTTTTCTGAATCACAGAAAATAAGTTGTCCGTAATTCCCCTCATCTTCGTTTTTCCAAAGACCAATAAGCTTTTCCTGATCCTGTTTTTCTTTCATAAGTGAATTGATATTAAATATACCGTTCTCTGTACCTGAAATGGTAAAATCAGCAAAGAACAGAAACAAGAGAACAGCAAATGGTATTACCAGCAAAGCTTTAAGTTTTGCCGGAATACCGGATCTTAGTTTTGTCATCATGGCTATTCGTTTTTTTATGGGTTTTAAATTAAAATTGTTAACAAGCTCAACAGAGTGATAGGTAATCACTTGTTTGAGCAATAAGGACTGGTAATCAAACAGTCCGAAATCCTGATCAAGAACATTTTTATCTGCTATGTATTCATGTGTTGTTTTAAGGGCATTGCGGATCTGCCATGCAAACGGATTGAACCATTGAAAAACGGCCAATCCCTGAGCAAACAGATGGTCAATTGTATGCCATTGCTTCATATGGGTTTTTTCGTGTGCAATGATATTATTAAGCTCCGTATCCGACAGAACGTCAAGATTTATAAACACATAGCTGAAAAATGAAAATGGCGACAACTCTTCCTTCAGTTTGACCATTTTCAGATCATTCTGTCGTACAACACCATATTTCTTGGACAGGATGATCAGACGGATCACCAGGTAAAGAAACCGGATAAAGAAATAAAATACTCCTGAGAGATATACCAGAAGAATTATTTCAGCAACTGATATATCACGAAATATGCTGTTTTTTCCCCCGGTTGTACCAGCCAGTTCTTCTTCACGGGATAAGTCAAAAGAAAAGTTTAAATTCTCTGTTGATCTGTTGCCCGGCATTGAACCTTCAAATAAATCATTCATGCCGGCACCCGAGCTGCGATTAATGTTCAGGTAATCCGGATCGGTCATGGCAATCAATTGTTCATAGTAACTTCTGACCTGCACAATCCTGGCAGCTGGCCCCCTGAATGTTTCATTCCGCGAGATGCTCAGATTTACATGTAAAAGAGGTATCAAAAGAACAAGGAAGATACTGCCCACAAGGAAGAACCTGTTGAAATTAAAATATGTTTCCTTCCTGAGAAAGAACCAGTAAGCCAGGTAAAGGAACACCATGCAAATGCCCGACTCGAAGAGATATATCAGAAATCTAATCATTAAAACTGATTTTCATATTCAGTGAACAAATGAACAGGAAAAAATTTATTAAGAGGGACTCTGAAACCCTGGTATCCAAGGAATCATTCACCCCGGTTAACAACCGGGTTTACTAACCGATTCACAACTGGTGGATATGACTGCCGATTGGTAATCCTGCCTACCGGCAGACAGGCGGCAGAACTTTCACATCGTCCCACTTTTAAATTTTCACTCTTTTCCCTTTCTCCCCTTCTCTCCCTCTCTCCCTCTCTCCCTCACTCTTTCTCTCCTTCACTCTTCTTCTTTACTTCTTCCAGCATTTTCATCACCTCATTTACATCTTTAATATCGAGGTCTTTTTTTTCTGAAAAGAAATGGACAACTTCTTTCAATGAATTGCCGAAATAATCTTTTACCAGATTACCAAGTTGTTCATTACGGTAATCTTCCTTCGAAATCAGGGGATAAAACTGGTGTGCGCCTCCATATGATTTGTAGGAGATGATCCCTTTCTTTTCAAGCACACGCACAATCGTGGCCACGGTATTGTACGGTGGTATGGGATCGGGGAACTGTTCCAGAATATCCTTAATGAAACCTTTGTCCAGATCCCACAGGATTTGCATGATCCGCTCCTCAGCTTTTGTCAGTGTTACCATTTGATCACCTTTTGTTAATAGTCCGGATTAAATGTGTAACTTACGTCATAGTTCTCAAAACTTATTTATAAGTTTTATTCATAACGGAGTGATTTTGCCGGATTTTTCCTCACGGCCAACCAGGTTACACCGGATACAGCAATCAGGCCTATTGCTACAGCTATCAATCCGGCCACAACCATGATCCACCAGCCAAAACCTGTCCGGTACGCAAAATTCTCAAGCCATTTACCTATGATCCAAATAGTCACAGGTGAAACAATTAATAATGCAATCAGAATCCATTTCATGAATTCCATGAGAAGCATGAACAGAACCTGACCGGACCCGGATCCTCATTTCCCACATTGAAATTGCTGGCCGCGATATCCTCTTCAGAAAATTCCGAAAGAAGATGACGGTAAAAGGTTTCATTGATCACCCAGCCGTTCACGATCCGGTTTGTTTGGTGGCCGAATGTTCTTAATATATCGATATCAAGGGTCTTGAAAACTCCGGTATCCACCATTCTGAAAACGAAGGGGAAGCGTTTTCCGTTTGCTTCAAATTCCATCTGCTGAAAAACATCCGCAGGATGATGGTGAACAGTGCATGCGCTAATAATCCCGGTCCGCTTTTTTATCTCATCGCGAAGTATGTTTCCTCCTGGCTGGTTCGCGGGTATTCTGATGACATATATGTTTCCAGTCTGATAACCAAGATCCTTACTATTTACATATGCAAGTTGCCTGCTGATGATCAGAGAGAAGGCCAGGAGAAAAATAACTACTGCGAACTGAACAATGGATAGGATATCTAATATGCCTGCTCCGGGAGAACCGGGATACTGTTTTCCCATTAATAGCTCACTTATGGAATCATTCCTTCTGACCAGATTATATCCGATCGCAGATATGACTGTGATCAGGAATCCTGTCAGCAGGCCGGTTATAATAATCCGGCCACTCATGGGCCTGAAAGCCCATCCTGTCACAAATATTTTCTCAAGAAAAGGTTCAACAAGTCCGATAATGACCCACGATAGTATCAGGCCTGCACTGACTGAGACCATAATTTCTATGAAAGATGCCATAAACAGGACCCTGTATGTGCCCCCATATGTCCTGATTACACCTGATTCCTTTCTCCGCCGGTAACTGTGGACCACCAGCATATTGATAAAGTTGATAGTACTGATGGCTATGATTAATATTCCAATGCTAAACATCAGAAACATCATTGATTTACGGGTAGTTGGCCTGGGCTCCCGGTTTAATCCCGTAGTAAAATGTATCTCTTTGAGGGATTGTAACTTTGAATTGAAAGCCTCGAGCGGGGGACCGAAAACCCCATCCAGAAACGGAACCAATCTATTGGCCATTACTGATTCCACACCTGCAGACTGAGAAGAGGTATACAGGCGAACATACACATTTGCACCGTAAACCTTTATTCCTTTAATATGGTGCATAAAATCCGAGAGATTGCCCAGCTGGGAGAAAACCAACTGATAACCAAAATGACTATTACCCGGAAGAGGCTCAATGATTCCTCCAATCATAAAATGACCGAGGCTGTCGCTTGTGTTATTTTCAAACTGCCTGAGCAGAATGACTTCACCCACAGGGTCACTACCCGGGAAAAATCTCTTCGCAAGACCCGGAGTGATAAAGACAATATCAGGATTGCCAATATCCTCCTTCCTGCCGGAAAGCATCCTCAAGTTAAAAAAGTCCACAAAATTGGTATCTGCAATTAAAATTTCAGGTATAATAAATGTTTTATCTTTAATGTCGATTATACCATTTGTAGCATGGACAAAGGTTGTTACACTTTCAACTTCCGGGCAACCTGCAACTGCATCACCGTAACAGGGAAAAGTCCTGGACCAGTAATTCCCCTCTTCATAGCGTGTTATGATTCGATAGGTCCTTTCGTATCCCGGAATATGCCTGTCAAAACTGAATTCGTAACTCACATACGCAAAAATGATAATAGAGGCTGATAATGAAATTGCCAGTCCGGAAATATTAACCAGGGAAAATACTTTGCGACGGAGTAAGTGACGGTAAGCAAGTTTTAAATAATGCTCCAACATCTTTTTTAGGATTCATTGATAGAGCAAATATAAAACTTATTTCTTAGTTATTGTTACTTATTATTAAATAATTGTAACTTATTTTTAAATATTTTATGTATTAAGTTGATTATTAATTATTTAATAATTGATTAGTTTAAGACATTTGAATTAATTAATCTAAGTTGCTAGTTACAAGTTACAGGTTGCATGTTAATATGTTATAAATCAGTGTATTAATTAAATTATAATTCATTTACACCATTATTTATAATTCATATGTTTAATTACAATGCCTTGATATTAAACAACTTGTAACCTGCAACATGTAACTGGTAACTTGTAACTTGTAACTTGTAACTTGCAACTTGCAACTTGAGTTAAATAATTAAATTATTTTTTTATAGAGCCAGGAGTGTGTCATAATGTATTATAATACTTAATCACACAACGCGTCAGAAGTTAATACCTAGCTGTTCATATAATTTTCTCATTTCATTGCTGGTCATCTGACCAGGAGCTGTATTGCTATTCCTGTCTGCGGAAGCGTATGTAAATTCAGCACCCAGAAGAGGTGCTGCCAGTCGTGTTATGAATCCCTCTTCGCCCATTCCAATGGCAATGATATCATTGCTATAAACATATAATGCCAGCAATTTTGCCAGATCATCCTGGCCATTGACCTTGCAGGCAATTTTAACAATATCTGCCCCGGATTTTCTGCATTCACCGACGATCTTTTTCAATTCCTTAAGCCCCGGGGTAGAAGTGTGATTATGGTACGAAACAATGACGCGGCATTGATGCAACCCTGCGAGCGTTACCAGGTTTTTTCGCAGTGTTCGCGGCATTTCCATCTCAATATCAACATAACTCGCACCACTTTTAATTGCCGTTTCAAGCATGATCCGGCGTTCTTCAACAGAATAATGACCTTCACGACAGGTTGCAACAATTTTAACTGGCAGGGAAAACAAATCCGACACCTGTTCCCGTGTAAGATCCAGAAGGTCAAGCCTGAGTTCAGCACACATCTCCCCGGATAAAATTTCCCGGCATTCTTCAAAACTTTTGTATGCTATACTTGTACATATCATTCAGTATGTCCCTCATTAATTCCAGTTCGATATAATGAATAACAGACTTCCCAATTCCTTCAAGCAGGACTAATCCGATACTGTTACCACTTTTCTTTTTATCTTTCCTGATTGCCTGTAATATTTCATCAGGATTAACTTCCAGACCAACGGGCAAACCTGTCGATTGAATCAGTGATCTTAGTCTTAGTAAATCATTTTCCACTAAAAAGCCCTCTCTGACCGAGACTGCTGATGCAATATTCATCCCGATACCCACGGCTTCACCATGGGTGATACCGGTTATCTTTTCCAATGCATGGGCAAATGTATGTCCAAAATTCAATTTCATTCTTTCACCTGTTTCATGTTCATCCTTCCTGACCAGTTCACATTTATTACTCACTGACCGGTAGACCACTTCATCCAACAAGATAACATCTTTTGCAAGGATTTCCCTGATATGGTTTTCACAATAATCAAACAAATCTGCATCCATGATTGCTCCATATTTGATTATTTCAGCAATGCCTGCGATATATTCCTTTTTTTCAAGAGTATTGAGCATACTCATATCACAAATAATAAACTCAGGTTGCCTGATGACTCCAACTATGTTTTTGTAACCTTTAAGATTGACTCCATTTTTGCCACCAATGCTTGCATCAACCTGAGCAAGTAAGGTGGTTGCAACAAACCCGAACCCAATACCCCTCATATATGTCGAAGCTATAAATCCTGCCAGGTCACATACCACTCCTCCTCCTATTGCCAGGATGAAATCTTTCCTGTCAATTTCATGATTCAGCAATTTCTCATAAATGGCAGAGGCTGTTTCCAGGGTTTTGCTTTTTTCCCCCGGTTCAATTTCCACTATTAATCCTTCGGGAAACTCAGAACCATATAAACGACTCACATTTTGGTCTGTTATCAATACGATCCGTCCGGGTGGAAGCATATGACTGACATCTTTTAGTTGACCGCCAATCATGATCCTGCATTGGTCATTCTTCGTTTCTAATTCAATTGTTCTCATCAAACATCTTTTTAGAAATTCTTATTTGAACTCTTGTCTACAAACAGTAAGAAATCCCGATTTATCAGTATTGGAATAATTGAATTACCGTGAATTTGTAAATTCGTAAATAAGTGTGTGTGAGTATAGAGTTACTGCCACCTGTCTTCGAGCAGGATTGATAACCGGAAGTAACTTCATACTTTTATCTCAACGCCAAAACACACCAATATGCATTATACTAATTCACCAATTAACTAATTTACGATTCTTATATTCTTCCATCATCTCATTCTCCAAAAACCTGCAATCACTTACAACTTCCGATTTTAAATTCACTTGCACACCCTTATCCCCATTACTCACTCACACTAATTCACGAATTCACCAATTAACCAATTTACTATTCTTCTTCTCCGGACTCTATATTCATTACTCTATTTTGATGCTCAATAGATTCCTGGTGAATGGCTCTGAATACTTTTGCTATGAAATCACTGCTTAATCTTCTCTCTTTTCCCATTTTAAGGCGTTTATTCAATATATTTTCCCATCTTTTTGACTGTAAAATTGCAATATTATGTTTCTTTTTATATTGTCCGATCTCCGTAGAAATTGCCATTCGTTTCTCAAAAATATCAATTATTTTATCATCGAGGTCATCAATCTGTGCCCTTAATTCACCAATGGTTAATAAAATGCTGTTATCCATATTGGGATCTCTGAGTTGCAGCCGGTTGAGAAGTATTTTGAGATCTTCCGGTGTAATTTGTTGTTTGGAATCACTGAACGCTTTATCAGGATCAATATGTGATTCAATGATGAGTCCCTCGAAATTAAGATCCATGGCTTCCTGGGAAATTTCAAAAAGCCGTTCACGGTTCCCACAGATATGGCTTGGATCAGTAATTACAGGAATATCCGGGATTCTTCGTTTAAGCTCGATTGGGATCTGCCATTGGGGATTATTTCTGAATCCGGATTTCTCAAAAGTTGAGAATCCCCGGTGTATTGCCGCAATTCGTTGAATTCCAGCCTGGTTAATCCTTTCAATTGCACCAATCCAGAGCTCCACATCGGGATTGACCGGATTCTTTACCATTACAGGGATATCCATTCCCCTTATTGTGTCTGCAATTTCCTGTACCGCAAAAGGATTAGCAGTTGTTCTGGCACCTAACCAAAGGATATCCACTCCATATTTTAAAGCTTCATATACATGTTTGACATTTGCTACTTCTGTAGTTGTAAACATCCCTGTATGCTCTTTAACTTTTTTAAGCCATCCCAGACCTATTGATCCAACACCTTCAAATGCATTTGGCCTGGTCCTTGGCTTCCAGATACCTGCCCTGAAAATTTTAATACCGTTTGCAGCAAGCTGTTTTGCTGTATTAAGCACCTGTTTCTCCGATTCAGCACTGCAGGGTCCGGCAATGATGATTGGCCTGTCAGGCTTCAAACCATCAATTGTAAAAGATTTTAACTTCAGTTTTACTCCCATGGCAATCTATGTTTTATTCAGTTGTTAATTCTAATTCATTGTTAAATTGTTATTTATCTAAATCGTTAATTAGAAATGATTTAGACATTTATTTCTGTAGTTCATTTGTTTTTTCATTAAAATTGTTTTTAGAATCGAGTCATTCCGAATCCGCCGGAGGCGGATGAGAAATCTCCTCAAAACCCACACCAATCCCGAAAATTAGCAATCCGCCTCTTGCGGATGCGTTAATTTTCGAGGATCCTTGAAATGGTAATAGAATCAAAGATTCCGATCATTTCGGGACCGAGAACCGAGAACCGAGAACTATATTATCGACCTTCCTTTCTCATATTCCCCGATTATACCAAGATTGCTCGTAAAGGGCCGGATTGCTTCAATTGACTGTTTGTACAGATCGTAATCATTGAACTCAACATCTATATAAAACTGATATTCCCAATCGCGGCCTATAATTGGCATGGATTGTATTTTTGACAGGTTGATCTCATAAAAAGAAAGAATTGAAAGAATTTTAGAAAGGCTGCCGATCTTATGTGCCAGTGCAAAATGGACAGAGGCTTTATTGAATGATCCCGGTTCTATTTGTTTATGATTATTTTCCCCAATAATTAAAAATCTTGTATAATTCATTTTATTTGTTTCAATACCAGCAGCAAGGATCTCAAGTTCATATTTCTCAGCAGCCAGTGTACTTGCAATGGCACCAATACCAAAGCGTTTATTGTCATGGATCTC
>CAZGOR010000097.1:0-11480 GCA_964527875.1 uncultured Bacteroides sp.
ATTGTTATCATCAATAAATGTGGTATCTGTCCTTTCAGTGGTTTCACCGATTTTTAAATAGCCCGTTTCCGGCGGAATTCCATTAACACAGGAATCGATCAGGAATTCTTCCTTACCTTCCCTCCTGTAAATTTCATAACCGGTAACATTCGGGCAATTGCATGTATTCCAGCTCAATCTTATCGCGCTGCTGGTAGGTGTGGGCTGCAGACCAACCGGTGCCGGACCAATAACCTTAATAGAGAAATTGTCAATATCCACCAGTTTTAGTTCCTTGTTATTGTCTTCTGCCTTGATAATGACAAAGTAAGGATATAGTCTGACATGTTCGCAGTCGGTCAGCCAGGTAAACCTGGATGCGGAATATCCCCGGCCGCTTGTGAGCAATTCGAAAGAGGCAGGAGAAATTTCCTGCTCAAAAGGGCCGCCTTTTGCAGTCTGAACAATGTTATCACTATCCTTGTCAGTACTGAGTACGTCGTATTCTATTAATGAACCTGCTTCCACACAAAAATACCTGAGAGGCATATTTTCCGGCGGATTGTTAGAGGTTCTGTAGACTTCTATCTGCATATCGCGGTTAATACTGCCGATCTTTACACCATTTCTCCATTCTATGATTTTGATGGCAATATTGTACCAACCCGTATCAACAGGCGTATCCCATACGAGATCCCCGGTTTTTCTATCAACGTAAAGTGTGTCACTGGCCCGTGGAAAAGTATAACCCTCAATAGGTTGACCATCCTCTTCCGTACATACTGTAAATTCATACGAGATGCTGTCCCCGTCAGGATCATAAGCTGCAGGATTATGGATGAAGGTATGTCCGAGCGCTGCTTTATCTATCGGGGGATTGAGAAGTACAGGAGTACTGTTCTGACCTAACAATGGATTAATAGTGATGATGGTCGTTAATGAAAAAATCACATTAACGGAGTTTGGAATATTTTGTACTCCATCATTCCTGTTGGGGTCCTGGACAACAATTTTATATGTGCCAGGCCCGGGGAAGGTATGTTTGGCCCAGTATTTATTGTGATAATAAAAATCGGGAAGGCTGACTTTATAGTTGCGCAGGGCAGTTGAGATTGTATTATCCCCCCAATCGACATCCAGCTGATCCCGGTCGGCTGCAGATAAAGAATAGGTGAAGGTTTCAATAAGTATTTCGTATGTATAATCATCTATTTGTTTGAGCGTAATTTCCCCGGCCCTGTTATGTGTCGCTAAAACCGGGATCAGAACGAAAAACAAAGCCATTATTGATATGAATCTTTTTATCATCACGTTATATTACATAATTACAGCATTACATCATTGAATCTACTCCGAAAAGTAATATTCAAGGGGCTAAAGCCCCATAAATCATTGATATTTATTGAGAGGCTGTCTAAAAAGTCTATTAAAACATTTAACCACAGAGGAAACAGAGATTAAACAGAGTTCACAGAGGTTTGATATTAAGAAAGTTACTTCTCTGCGGACTCTGTGAAAACTCTGTGGACTCTGTGGTTTATACTACTTTTTAGACAGCCTCTATTTTTCACAGGGCAATGTTCCGCAGACCAATTCCATTCTTCTGTAATTCATAAAGCTACCAACACTCACATCCCTATACCCACACACACTAATATACCAATTTACTAATATACCAATTTACTTATTCTTCCATCATTCCAAAAATCACATTATTATTACAATTCCAGTATTTCACCATTCAATTATTTCAGGAATCATAAATAATTTAGGTTCATCATGAAAATGCGTACCTTAATATTACTACAAACTGTTTAAATTAATTAATACTAAACTCAATATTCCTTCTTTTGTTATTCAGACGGTAGCCATTTTGCTTGTCGTGATAGGTAATAATGACCAGATTGGTTTGATCATCAAACAGATCCATCATGACTTCATTTTTTAATGAAACAGATTTTATTTTGCCACGGTAATTGTATTGGTAATACAACCAGATAGCCAGTTCATCCATTTCATTTCCTGTATATTCCAGGTTGTTGATAATGTTTCCATTGATTGTCATTTCAAAGGAATCGTCAATATACCTATTGACAGCTCCGATCTTTTCACCCGGGTCAATTTTCTGTGTGATACTCAGTTGTACATTATATCTTTGAAAAATGATACGTTCAAAATCGTCGGAGAAAAATTTGAATACAATTTTCATATTACCTGTATCCGGCTCCATATCAATATTAAGAAGTGAGATATGAACAGGATGCAGATAGGAAAATAATGAGAGGAATACTGTTAAGATCAACGTACCCATCAGGATCTTCTCAATCTTTTCAAATAAGCAAAATTACAATATTTTTATTTTCTTTGCAGCTAAAATCATGCCAATGTTTCAGCTATACCTGGGTTTAGGTATAGACCATATTATTGATCTTGCGGGTTATGATCATATCCTGTTCATCACAGCCCTTTGTGCGGTTTATGTACTGAAACAATGGAAAAAGATACTGATCCTGGTGACGGCTTTTACGATAGGACATTCCATCACGCTGGCCCTGGCTACACTGAAGATTATTCGCATACCCACCACTCTGATCGAGATCCTGATCCCGGTTACAATTTTTCTTACCGGATTCTGGAATGTCATACAAAAATCTGATACTGTCAGACCGGTAACACACAGGTTCAAGTATGGGACAGCTCTTTTTTTCGGATTAATTCATGGTGCAGGTTTTTCGAATTATCTGAGGGGGCTGCTTGGAATGGAAGAAAACATTGCTTTGCCATTGTTCTCTTTTAACCTTGGGCTGGAGATCGGGCAGATCATTATCGTATTGATCATCCTGTTTATCTCATTTGTTCTGGTGAATATCTTTCATGTCAAGCGGCGGGAATGGAACCTTATCTTTTCAGGTGCTGCTATGGGGATATCTCTGATATTAATTATCGAAAGGATACCATGATAATATATTCTGATGGACTGGAAATCATACATATCTGGTTTTATATCTTTCCTGAAGCTGGAAAAATCACTGTCAGACAATTCCATTGAAGCATATGTCAATGATCTGTCAAAACTGATTTCATTCCTGGAGATCAGGCAGTATCACATTGCACCCGAAGAAGTTTCTCTTTTTCATCTTGAGGAATTTGTCCAATGGATCAATGAGCTTGGTTTATCTTCAAGGTCCCAGGCAAGGATTATCAGCGGGATCAAAGCTTTTTATAAATACCTCCTGCTTGAAGATATTGTTGAAACGGATCCGACTACCTTGCTTGATACGCCTAAAATTGGCCGTAAACTGCCCGAGGTACTGAGCGTGGAAGAGATAGACAGGTTAATGGATGCTATTGATCTGAGCAAACCTGAAGGACAACGCAACAAAGCAATGATCGAAGTTCTTTATAGCTGCGGTTTAAGGGTTTCTGAACTGACCGGTTTGAAGTTGTCTAATATTTATTTCGACCAGGGTTTCATACGTGTTATCGGCAAAGGAAACAAGGAAAGGCTTGTACCGTTGAGTTCCAAAGCAATTCATGAAATAGAGCTCTATTTACCCGACCGGAACAGTTTGTCCTTTATATCACATGATAGTGAAGATATTTTGTTTCTTAACCGCCGCGGCCGGAAACTGACCAGGGTCATGGTGTTTACGATTGTTCGTGAGCTGGCGGTTAAGTCAGGAATAAAGAAAAAAATCAGCCCGCATACATTCCGTCATTCTTTTGCCACCCACCTGATTGACGGGGGGGCTGACCTCCGGGCTGTCCAGGAAATGCTGGGACATGAGTCGATCCTTACAACTGAAATATATACTCACCTCGACAGGCAATACCTGCGGGATGCCATTATACGTTTTCACCCGAGATCCTGATCGTATATATCACCAACATGCCAGTCAACTGGAGTGAAAACGGGGGATCATCCATGCAGCTATTTAATTGTCTTTTATCCAGAATGGTTTTATAAACTTGCCTTGCTTTTTTTCTTTTAGTAAAAAGTAACCACCAATTAATACACAATATAATACAGCGGGAACAGAACTTTCAAGACCGGATTTATCCCCGGTTAAAAGCACTTCTCCAGGTTAGTATTGAGATGAACAATCTGGTTTTCCCTGTCATATTTGAATACCTCACCCCACATTTCATTTACCGTTTTAAAATATCCTTCGGGATTTCCTTTATTCTCAGTTGCAATATTACCGATTGATTGGGCACATCTTTTTCCAAGTGTTCTGATGATTCTTTTATATTCTGTTTCATCAAGTTCCTGTTCCATAATTTGCAACAGCCAGTTGAATCTTCTGTTTGTAAAGTTCTTTTTTCTTTCACAATCCGTATCCGTTGAAGAACCATTATCCTGAGCTTTCGCTTCCCGGATAGATATTAATGTCATTCCTGTGCAGGAACAAATTCCATAACTACACAGGTTGTTAAAAAAGTCTTTTCTTTTCATAAGATACATTTTGATTAAAACTCATTTTGCTACACCAATTAGCTTATTGCTGTAATTAAAATAGTGAAAATAAGAAAATAGTGGAATATTCAGTGAGACTGATATTTCATGAGCTTGCGAAATGAAATATCCAAGTCGAACTAATTCCGATTTATCGGGAATGGAATAATGTTCGTGAGACCTGCCTTTGCAAATGCTCCGGCAGGCAAGCTGGCAATTTGCGAACGAGGTGAAACGAATTGCCAAAGTCATACAATCTCCCCGAGTACCCGGGAAAGCGTATCGGGGGAATAATGGAATCCCGACACTTACTAACCGGTTTATATTTATTGGATTATCGTTATCTTTAAATGATAATGATAAAACTCTTGAAAATAAGAATAAGCAGGAGGGAAAAGTCATGAAAATTAAAATTCAATTCTTTCGTGCTGCAATTACGTTTACAATTTCTTTAATGTCCCTCATTACTGGTTTCTCATTTGCTCAGGAGGATGGAAGTCCCGTATCGATTGGTACATACAGAACACTGCATTCGCAGATTCTGGGTGAAGATCGCACCTTGCTGGTCAGTTTGCCCAGGGGGTACAATGAAACATCGGTTCATTATCCGGTTCTGTATATTTTATACGGCGGCCAGGTGTTGGGATACTTCGCGGAATCGGTTCATATTGTTGACCGACTTCAGGAAGCAACCTTAATTCCACAACTCATAATTATTGGCGTTAAAAATGTTGACCGCTATCGTGATAACCTGCCTGTTAATCGAAACGGCGAAAAGGGAGATGCAGAGAGTTTTTTAAAGTTTTTTACAGATGAACTGATACCTTTTGTTGATAAATCCTACAGAACAAGAGACTTTCGTATTCTACTCGGACCCCAGGCCGGAGCATCTTTCAGTCTTTATACTCTGATGGAACAACCTGATCTTTTCAGGATTAATATAATCACTAATCCTTTCTGGAATCTTTCAGTCAGGGAATATTTGCTGGCGAAAGCAGACAACTTCTTTAATCAGGAAGGATCATTGAAAAGTTTTCTTTTTATAACATGCAATACCAGTGATGACAACGAAACAACAATGGAATATCTATATAAACTTAGTAAGATAGTGGAAGAAGGAAAGAAGAGTGATTTTACTATGATTTTAAATCCGCTTGAAGAAAAAGAAGATGATAATTTTATCCCTTCACCCGGATTAAAAAATGGGCTGAAAGCATACTTCAAAGAATATCGATTTCCGGAAATTGCTGAAATAAATGGACTGGAAGATTTGAATCAGTATTATCAAAACCTTTCACAAAAATATGGTTATGAAATCGACATCCCGGAATTTACACTGATCAGACAGGGAGATAAACTCCAGGAAAGGGGCAAGATCGAGCAAGCCAGAATGTTGTTTGAATACACTATCCGGCATTACCCTCATAACCTCAACAGTTATCACAGGCTTGCCGAATTGCATAGAAGCATGGGAGATTATAATAAGTCTGTCGAATACTATGAACAATTTCTTGAAAAGAGACAAGAACCATTTATTGAACAAAGATTAAATTCCCTTCAAAGGTATATCGGTGAATCTGCGGCTTATGTTATCGAAAAGTCTATCTATGATTCTGGTATTGAAGCCGGAATTGCCAAGTATCAGGAGCTCAGGTCTGATGATCAAAACCGGTTATACTTCAGTGAAAACGAGTTCAATTCTCTTGGATACAATTTCATTGCAAGAGGTATGATTGATGCTGCTATCGGTGTATTTAAAATGAATGTTGAAATGAATCCACAATCAGCAAATGCCTATGACAGCTTGGGAGAAGCATATATGTTGAATAAGAATATAGAACCTGCAATAGAAAATTATAAAAAATCACTGGAGTTGAATCCCGATAATGCCAATGCAAAAGAGGTGCTTGAGAAATTAGAAAATAATTAAGATTAAACAATTAATTTTATGTTATACAAATTGTAACTGCATGAAAAAAATAATATGGCTGATCATCGTACTTCCATTATTAACAGCTCAATCATTTGGACAGAAACCAGTTACTAAGGCAAATTTCCAGCTGGCAAAAAACTGGACAGTGCAAAAGCAGTTTGAGAGAACCCGGAATATCTGGATTGTCCCATCATGGGTAAAAGACACAGATCTGTTTACATACAAGCATGTAAAAGATAATGAGAACAATTATTATCTCATAGATCCTCAAAAAAAGAGCAAAGAAGAGCTTTTCGACAGGCAAAAACTTTGTGTGTTATTAGAAAGCAATCTTAAAAAATCCCTTAACTGGAGGAAGTTATATCTGTCAAATATTGAAATTAATTCTGCAATGTCTTCTATTGTTTTCAGTTTTGAAAATAAAGATTACGAATACAACCCCGCAAATAATTCCTTGATAGATATTAAGAAACCGGATAATCAATTGAATGAAGAAGAATTGATTACATCACCTGATAGAAAACATAGCCTCTTTTGCCGGGACTATAATTTATATTACTATTCTCATGAGCAGTCAAAACGGGATACAATACAGATTTTCCATAACGGACAGGAGAATTATGAATTAAATTCATATAACATTCAGTGGTCGCCGGATTCAAGATATATAGCCTTTATCATGGAGGACTGGAGAAATGTTAATGATTTATGGTTGATTAACCATTATACCAATCCCAGGCCAACACTTCAGACTTTCAAATGGCCGGTAGCCGGGGAACAAATAGAACAATATGAACTATGGGTTTATGATATCAATGAAGAAGACCTTCTTAAAGTAAATGCTGATAAATGGACAGACCAGACATTGGATCAGGTACAATGGAGTCCGGATTCCAAAACCATCTGTTTCCAGAGATTAAGCCGTGACTGGAAGAGTCTTGATTATTGTTCTGCAGATCCTTCTAACGGAGGATGTAAAGTACTTGTAGAAGAAAGGAATAAGAGACAGACTATATCCAGGCTTTCTTACCATATATTGAACACCACCGGTGAGATGATATGCTGGTCGTGGAAGGATGGATGGAATCACTATTACCTGTATAACAAGAACGGAAAATTGATTACCCGGATAACTAAAGGTAATTACAATGCAGGCAAAATCATTAAAATCGATGAAGTGAACAGGGTGATGTATTTCATGGGTAACGCGAGAGAACCGGACAGGAATCCGTATTATCATCATCTTTACAGTATCGGACTGGGTGGTGAAAATCTTGCTTTACTGACTCCGGAAGATGCTGAGCATGTTATTTATTTTTCAGAATCAGGGAATTATTTTGTCGACACTTATTCCCGGGCTGACTTACCTCCGAAGGCTGTAGTCCGGAATTCAGCAGGTAAACTGATCATGGAACTTGAAGATGCCGATATAACTTCCATGGGAAAAGAGGGATGGAAAAAGCCTGAGGTTTTTCACGTTAAAGCTGCTGATGACAGCACCGATATATGGGGAGTAATGTTCAAACCCTTTGATTTTGATCCGTTAAAAAAATATCCTGTAATAACTTACGGGTATCCGGGTAAGGAAACGGAATCCCTCCCATGGAAGTTCAGTCACAATGCATGGGTGACTGTTATCTCTAACAGCCTTGCCCAATATGGTTTTATAGTGGTAGTTGCAGGGAACAGGGGAGGTACTACCGAGCGTTCTTACAGCTATTACAACTATGGTGAAAATAATTTTCGTGATTATCCTGTCGCTGATAAAAAAGCTGTGGTCGAACAATTGGCTGAGAAATACTCTTTTATAGACATAGAAAGGGTTGGCATCATGGGACAGTCCTCGGGAGGATTCATGGCAGCTGCAGCGATCCTGCTTGAACCGGATTTCTTCAAAGTCGCAGTAGCTAAATGTGGCCCCCAGGATCCTGCACTGTATTATCACCATTGGGTTGAGAGATACTCGAATGTTACGGAGACCAGAGACAGTAAAGGAAAAGTAAGCTTCAGCACGTTTTCTGAATCTACCAATAAAATTGCAAACAATCTAAAAGGCAGGCTTTTACTTATACAGGGAGATATGGACCTACATGTCCCACCATCATTGACCTATCGTCTTGCTTATGACCTGATGATGGCAAACAAGCGGTTCGATATGTTTATTATCCCTAAAGCAGATCATTTCTGGGGTGATAATTATCCATATGTTATTAAATATATGGAGCTTTACTTTGTTGAGAATCTGATGGGTGATAAAACATTTAATGTAAATATGTTTGAAGAATAGGATGCTATCGATGATTTGATTAATAAAGTTTACCGGATTGAATTATTAATCTCAGCGAAGAGATTTTCAAATCTACCTATTCCCTGATAATTTTAAGAACCAGTTCTCCTTCAGGAATCTCAATTTCAATCTTTATGACACCATCATGTGATTCTATCCTAACCGGAGCGGAATATGAACCGGTGATGGTATTTAATGCCTGAACCTGATAATTTCCATCACCTGTTTTTAATTCCAGCGTTGTGTTTTCGATACAGACCGCCCTCAGATAAACAGCATACGTATTGTTTTTATCAGAAAGGACATAAGGAATTAAGCCGGGTGAACTTTTAATGCAGGAATTGTATGGATACAACTTTTCCAATTCAAAGCCATGCAGGAAATCACTTAAAATCTTAAGCTGTTGGCGCAGTGTTTTACTTCCTCCGCCGGGTGCATTATTTTTGCCGGATCCATCTTCATGACCCACAAAAAAGGAATAATCAAGGTTGTTGAATAACCCACCACCACTGAGCATAAACTGCCATGCCTGTCTCCTGTACACCTGGTCGCCGGGACCGGCAAATCCCGACTCATCGAATCCTATAATCCTATCATAGTGATAGTTCCACTCTATAGCCTCCGGCCAGGCATAATGAAAATTGATGATTGAGATGTGATCGCTTACTACCGGTATAGATGCTTTGTAGTTTGTAAAGTTTTGCGCAATCAGGTGCTTTTGTGCGAGATTACTTTCCTCTTCAACAATAACCGATGCCAGTTTTTCCTGCCAGGCCATGGATTCTTCATTGGCAAAATCGGCTTTATTGGTCCAATCGTCAGGTTCCAGATCCTCTTTGTTTACTATATTATAAGCCGGTACCTGGTGGTCGGCCCATGGCTCATTTTGTATTTCAAAGAAAAAATTATCGAATTCATTAAGCTCTTGAACCATCTTTCGTACAAAACCTGCCTGGTAATCGAAAAGGGTTCCGTTGTTCAGCGTCTGCGCATCAAAACGGCTTACTTCATGCGAAATATTGATATTATTTTCCGGGTTCTGGGGGGATATATTCCAGTGTGCATCATTGTAAATAGATGAGAATAATGTTACTTCAACAATGAGATTAAGTTCAGCAGCTGTGGTCATAAAATCTTTTAACCGTTTGAAATAAGCTTCATTCCATGTGGAAAGGTCATACTTCACTTTTCCTGTAAAGTCAGATACGACAGTAGCCCACGGAGTGGTGACTTTATCCTTGTCCGGTGCCAGGGTGTTGTTTTGAATGCCAAAACTCTCTCCCGGGAGCTCAAAATATGTACCTGTAAAAATCCGGGTATAATTCATACCGTCTTCCGATAAAGCCTCAAGATAACGCTGATAATCAAAGCCGAGGTTAAGTACTGCACCATAATGTTCGGCCGATGAGATCAATGCAAGCGTTTTGCCATTGTATAGAAAATAATGCTGATTTTCAGGATGTAGCCGGATTGGTCCATCGGCCGGCAATTTTTCAGCGGTCTTAGGTTCTTTTGTATTACATGTAGTTGTCAATATAGCTGCAAGGAATATTACCAATAACTTTTTCATGTCTTTTTGATTTGATTACAAATAGCAAGGATTAATGACAAACCTTCCAGCAAGTTAACAATTTCGTATGATAGTGAAAACATTGAACTGCAAAGATGATTTTTCGATTGTGTTATCTTGCAGGAAAACAGCAAGCTTTTGCAAAAAAGTGAATCATTAGGAAGATCTGTATTATATTTATAGATAGTTAACTGGATGGACTAATTCTATATGATTACCAGTAAAAACGAAATAAAATTATATCCTATGAAAAAATCAATTATTATATTATTTATTGTTTAACAATCTTTTCTGTAATCATTATTTTGGAATTAACAATTTTCACCAGATAGATACCATTCTGTAAATCACTCACATCTATCTGTATCATTCCTTTTTCTTTTATTTGTTTCAGTAATTTACCCTCTAAGGATAAAATTGAGATATTTGTCAATTCATTTTCAAAACCTTCAACAAATAATACATCATTAACAGGATTTGGATATAACTTATATCGTGTATCATAACCAGATTCATTTATTCCGACTGAATGTGTGGTTGTAAAGATCCAGGTTTCAGACCAGGGGCTCATACTACCATTATAATTTAAAGCCTTAACCCGCCAATAATATGTAGTATTAATATCCAGATTAAAAACAAACTCAGATTCTGATAAGATAAATTCATTATCAATTATCGGACTGCTGAAATCAGGATCGTTATCAACCTGTAAATAATATTTATCTGCATCATCAGATTCATTCCATGACAAGATTATGCTAACAGGTTGGTCAACTGAACCATCTGATGGGGAATTAAGTACAGGTGCTGATAATGAGATTTCATATGTTGTAAACAGCCAGGTATCCGACCATAAACTTGTAAAAGTATCATTCGATGCATTAACACGCCAAAAATAAACCATCCCGGTATCCAAATCACTAATAATCTGTGATGTTAATATAAGCCTTTCCTCATCATAAATTGGATCTATAAAAACAGGACTTTTTGAGATTTGCAATCTATATGAAGTTGCACCTATTACAGTATGCCATCTTAATGTAACTTTATCGGGAAATGCTTCACTATAGTTATTAGGTTCATCAAGAATTGGATAAGGTAATGAACATGTTTCACCACCACCTGTTTCTGTTTTGATAATATTGCAACCGGCAATAACCCATCCGGTATCCTGATTTGCAAACTGTACCTGCTTTATATTTTCTGTTGATTCGCGGTATAATACATCCCAATTATTTCCACCATTTGTTGTTTT
>CAZGOR010000098.1:0-5833 GCA_964527875.1 uncultured Bacteroides sp.
ATAATCGACACCTGCATATATTACATTACCGCGTACAATATGAGGTTCATATTCTTCCATTTCCTCAATGGTACAATTATGTTTCTCCAGATCTGAAATTTCAGCAAAACGCTGAACCTTCTGGGCACTCAGCTTACCATATGGCATGGGATGCCTGATGGCAACAACTTTCAATCCACGTTTCATGAGAATTTCTATGATCCGCCTTGAAGTCTGGCTTTTACCACATCCTGTTCTGACTGCTCCAATAGCAATAACCGGTTTCACACTGTTTAACATTGTTCCCTTACCACCAAGAAGTATAAAATTAGCACCGGCTGAATTTACAATTGCACTAACCGACATTACCTTATGGTAAGTTATATCACTATACGAAAAAACACAATCATCAACATTAAATTCTCTGATCAATTTAGGCAGATCCTTTTCAGAATAAATTGGAATGCCCTCCGGATATAGCTTTCCAGCCAATTCAACGGGATATTTTCTTCCTTCTATGTCTGGAATCTGAGCAGCTGTGAATGCAACAACATGATATTCTGCATTTCCGCGAAAACAGGTGTTAAAATTGTGAAAATCTCTTCCTGCCGCCCCTATTATAATAACATTCTTTTTTGCCATTGTGATGCAATTTAATCAACTGTATAGGACACCCAAAAATACATTTTTAAGTGGAATGCAATGATGATTTTTGACATCAATCTTTTTTATTTTTATGTTTAAAAATATGTGAACTTCTTAACTATATATCGTTATTCAAAATATTTTTGCAGAAACAATTTCCCAGACAGGTAAAAGAATGAATTTTTTAGCACATATATACTTATCGGGTGATGCTACTGATATTATGATTGGCAATTTTATCGGGGATTTCGTAAAAGGAAATGATTATCTTAAGTATCCGGAAGATATCAGGAAGGGAATTCTTCTGCACAGGGAAATTGATGCTTTCACAGATAAACATCCTGCAACCAGGTTTTGCAAAACATTTGTCAAACCAAAATACAAAAAGTTTTCAGGTATCGTTGTTGATATTTTTTACGATCACTTTCTGACCACGAGCTGGGAACAATACTCAAGTGTTCCTCTTAAGGATTTTGTGATTCAAAAGTACAATATACTTTGTGATTATTATGATATTTTTCCGGATGAAGTGAAAAAGTTCTTCCCTTACTTCCTCAGGAATGACTGGTTAAATGCTTATTCCACCTTTGACGGTCTGAGGCTTGTACTTCGGAGAATGGCTTTCCGGACTTCATTGCCGGATTTTTCCTCATACGCCATCACACGATTAAAAGAAAATTATGAAGTATTGGGAAATAACTTCAGCAACTTTTTCGCAGAGGTTCTTGAATTCGTGAAGAAAGAATTTTCAATTCAGCCTGGCTGAAAATCTCTGATATTATTCAGGAGAAATATTAAATCTGGAGTTTAATTCTTTCATATACATCTTCATGCTATCTTCTTTGATCTTAAGCATATTTCTGAACTCTTCCGAATAAAAAAATTCTTCCCTTCCGAAAGCAGGATTAAGGTCGGTAAGCCATTGTGCTTTTTCATTATAAGCTGCAAAGAAAGGTCTGCCAACCCATTCAGGATTCCTGCCTTGTAAGAATCTGAGTACGAATACCTTTTCTCCATGTACCTTGGCAGTCCCGATAATCTGTATTTTCCCCGGACTTGCCGACATGCTTGGTCCTCTCACGGTTCTGCATATGCCGCTCACCTGCCTGTAAGCGTTTCTGTATATCTCAAATATTCTGGAAAGGGGCAATCCGAAAAAGTGGCGGGCACCAGTATCTCTCGGCACAAACATATAATATGGTATCATCCCCAGACTCACTTGTTTTTTCCACATTTCTGCCCAAACGAAAGGATCAGCATTGATATGATTAAGAATTGGTGACTGTGTTCTGATTTTAGCACCTGTTTCCATGACTTTTCCAATTGCTTCCTGGACAGCTGTCGTTTTTAATTCGGCCGGGTGGCTGAAATGGGCCATGAATGCAAGATGTTTTCCGGCATTAGTCACTCTTCTGAAAAGATTCAGTATATCTTCCGCATCAGGATCTGTAAGGTAACGATAAGGCCAGAAAGCCAACGATTTTGTTCCAATCCGGATATTCCGCAGATTGTTCAGCTTTGCATCAAGTATTGCCTGAATATAGTTACCAAGAATTTTATAGCTCATTACCATTGGATCACCACCTGTAAAAAGTACGTCGGTTACAGAAGGATTCCGCCGGATATATTCAACCAGGAGTTCTGCCTGTTTCATGGCAAATTTGAGCTCATTCATACCTGTGAACTGTGGCCAGCGGAAACAAAATGTACAATAGGCATGACATGTCTGACCCTGGGAAGGGAAAAACAATACTGTTTCCCTGTACTTATGTTGTAATCCATGTAACTTCTGACCATCCAGTACCGGCACATTAAATTTAAGCTGACCGGCAGGATGGGGATTCAGTTCCATTCTGATGTTGTTAACAGTCTTAACTATTTTTTTCTTATCTGCATTAGAATGGATCAGTTCTGCAACCTGATTATAATGTTCAGGCAATAACATTTCCTTTTTTGGAAAATTAAGGACAAATATCGGATCATCTTCATAATGATCCCAGTCAATCAACTCCTCAACCACATAATTGTTAGTTTTAAAAGGTAAAACATTTGCAACTACCTCAATATCAAATTTTCTTGAATCGGGTAAATTACCAATTCGTGCAAGCTCCTTAACATTCCGGATATTATATGATTTGTACTTCATAATACTCTTTTTTAAACATGTTTTTTGTAAGGTATAAAAAAAATATCTGAAAAACAAGAAATACAGATCAATAAATACTGATAATTGAGCAATAAAACACTATATTTGAATATCTTAAAACGATATTCTTAATTAATAATCCTGACGCGTCGTGCAATTAAATCGACGATATTGATAATGAGAAATTTGTAGAGCCGTCCCGGGTACCCGGGGCGGCTCTACAAAACAATATATGATTCAATTACTTAGCTTTTTCAATCGTACAACCCGTTAATACTATCTTAATAGTTCCATTCTGACTGCATCCAGTCTGAGCATAATAAAGAGAAGGATTGTAAATGCCCACAATGCGGATCCCCCGTAACTGAAGAAAGGAAGCGGGATACCTATTACCGGAAGCAGACCTATTGTCATACCAATATTGATGGCAAAATGTGTGAACAAAATAGCTATCACTCCATAGCCATAGATCCTGCTGAAATCGGAACGCTGGCGTTCAGCAATAAAGACCAGGCGAAGAAAAAGTATAATAAATAATCCTATTACAACCGATGTGCCGATAAATCCCCATTCTTCCCCTACCGTGCAGAATATAAAGTCTGTACTTTGTTCGGGAACAAAATCAAATTTCGTTTGCGTACCATTCAGAAATCCTTTCCCGGTAACTCCACCTGAACCAATTGCAATTTTTGACTGATTAATATTATAGCCATCTCCCAATGGATCTGTTTCAAGTCCAAGAAGCACATTCAATCTTTTTTGCTGATGCTCCCTCAATACATCATGATACACATAATCAATTGAAAAAGAAAACAAAACTGATATCAGTAAACAGCCAATGATAATAAGCATTTTGCGCAATTTTTTCCGTACCGCATAAATCAGATAAACTGGCAAGGAGACCAGTAATCCTGCTGCAAGAATATAATAATAGTTCATGTTCATATTGAAAAACACATTCAATTCATATATTACTCCTACTATCATTACAAGGATTATGAGTGCTCCGGCAACGTATTTGATTTTACGCTCAGCAAACCATAAGGCAAACGCAGTTATGCCAATGAGTCCGAGTAAAATGAGTAATTTATCAATCACAAGAGTTGAAATAAATAAACCGGCAAAAATAATAGCAATCAGCAGCAGAACTTCAGAAAAACCTGCACGGTATACAACGAGCAGAAAAGAAAAGAACACAATTGCTGAACCCAGATCCGGCTGCAAGGCAATCAGTAATACGGGCATAATCACCAGCAGAAATATGGTTAATATAGGTTTGAATTTATTGATCCGGAAATTATATGAGCTCATGTACTTTGCCAGTGCCAGAGATGTTGCGATTTTAGCAAATTCTGAAGGTTGAAAATTGAACCTGCTAATTTCAAACCACGATTTTGAACCATGTATCTCTTTACCGATCAATAAAACAAGAATCAATGATATGATGGAAAGTCCATAAATCAGGTAAGAAAAAACAAAATAAAATTTCTCATCTATCAGGAATACGATAATTGCAAGAAAGATTGCTGCGATAATCCAGATAAGTTGTTTTCCATAACGCTGGCTCAGATCAAAAATATTATGATGCTGTTCATTGTAAACTGCAGCATAAATATTTAACCAGCCGAAAAATACAAGAAGAAGGAAAATAAATACCGTGAACCAGTCAATACTTTTTATCAGGCTAATCTTTCTTTTCATTGATCGGGTCTGATTCCATTTAATACATATTCTTCCAGATAGGATCTGGATATAGTGTCATTCAGATATTTTTCTATTACCAGGCTTGCGATTGGTGCTGCCCAGATATTTCCAAATCCACCATTTTCAACATACACTGAAACAGCAATTTTCGGTTCTTCTTTTGGTGCAAAAGCAATAAATATGGAATGATCTTCTCCATGAGGATTCTCAGCAGTACCTGTTTTCCCGCAGACAACTACATCTGTCATGCGGGCCCGCCATGCTGTGCTTCCTCTTCCTCCATTGACCGCCAGGTCCATACCTTCAACCACATCTACAAAATGTATTGAATCAATACTCACATAATGCCTGTCAAGAAACCGCTCATCTATTCCCTGTTCACCTTCTATTTCCTTTACCACATGTGGTATATAATAATAGCCCCTGTTAGCGATAATAGCTGACAGATTTGCCATTTGAAGGGGTGTAATTCCCAATTCACCCTGCCCGATTGCCAGACTCCGGACAGTAAGAAAATTCCAATGATTTTTGCCATAAACCTGGTCATAATAATCCGAAGTGGGAACAAATCCCTTAAGTTCATTCACAAAGTCAGTTCCGAGGAGATTTCCAAATCCGAAAGAAACAATATGTTCCCTCCAGTTATTGTAAGCTTCTTCAGTATTGTCAAATTTGGGATCTGTAAGGATCTTCTTAAAAACATTGGTAAAATAGGAATTACAACTATTCTGGATGGCATGAATAAAATCAAGAGGGGAATCATGAAGATGACAACCTACTTTGATATTCCCGAAAAAATATCCCATGTAACATTCAAACTCTGTATGAGTATTGATAACGCCTTCCTGAAGAGCAATCAATCCATTAACAGTTTTGAATGTGGAACCGGGCGGATATTGAGCCATTAAAGCTCTGTCGAACAATGGTTTAAGAGTATCTTCCGCAAGAATTTTATAATTATTCCCCCTGGATCTTCCAACAAGCAAGTCTGGTAAATAATTCGGCATAGTTATCAGTGCAAGGATCTCACCTGTTAAGGGTTCAATGGCGACAATACTGCCCCTGAATTGTTGCATCAGGTGTTCTCCATATTCCTGCACGCCGGCATCCAGGGTCGAAACGACATTTTTCCCTACCACCGGTAATTTATCATACCATCCACTCTGATAGGATCCCACCTCACGGTTATAAACATCGACAAGGACAATTTTTCTTCCTTTTTCACCTCTCAGTTGATTCTCATATGATTTTTCAATACCACTGATACCTATATAATCTCCCAGCTGATAGTAAGGATCCTGCTCAATTATTTGATCATCAACCTCCCCAACATAACCAAGAACATGAGCCGCGATCTTT
>CAZGOR010000098.1:5843-11464 GCA_964527875.1 uncultured Bacteroides sp.
ATTCCGTAATGTTCTGGGTTGTACAAAAAAACCGGGAAATTTATACATCTTCTCCTGAAGTACAGCATATGTAATAGATGATATCTGTTTCAAAAAGACAGAAGGTTTGTAATACGAATAATTCCTTGCTTCCCGGATCTTGTTTACAACATCTTCCGGTGTTATATTGAGTATTTCACAAAAATCAATTGTGTCGAAGGAACATAGTTGTGATGGATTAATCATCAGGTCATATGCAGCTTCATTATAAACTAAAATCTGGCCATTTCTGTCATATATTAATCCTCTTGCAGGATAAAGGATCTTTGAACGCCTGGAATTGCTGTCGGCTGAAAATTTATAGGATGAATCAAGGACCTGAAGTGAAAAAAGCCTGACTACATAAACCAGCCCGATTATCAGAATGATCCCGGCAACAATATATTTTCTTCCAGCATAAGTATTCATCAGCGTCTAAATATAAAATATTGACTCAGGACAATCAATATAATGGAAAAAACAGAACTCACAAGAGCCCTTAAAAAGGTAGTAAAAAAATCAATAAATCGGAAGACTTCTACATAAAAAAGGAAAAAATGGTGAATCGTTACCATGATGACAGTATACTTGAGGAACCATTCAAATCCATAATAGTATATTCTGGGAAAAGAACCTGGTTCATACCCATCTCTTGGTGAGATTCCTTTAAGTATAAAGGGTCTCAGGAATGCTATCAGGACTGAAGCAGAAGCATGGATACCCGGCGTATGCGTAAACAGATCTACAGAAATTCCCAGAAGGAAACCGATAATTGGTAATGACCAGTGGGGTGTTTCAAAAGGTAAAAGCAGGATAAACAGGATATAAAAATAGGGATTGATATAACCACTCAGCTGGATATTATTGAGGATAAAAACCTGAATCAATATCAGGATCAAAAACCGGCCGATATTTCTTCCTAACAATTTAATCATTTCTCTCAGGTTCTTCCAGGTTAATTTGTTCGTCGCGAAGCAGATTCTGTAGGATATTCACGTATACAAGGTTTTTGAAATCCACGGAAAGCTTCACTTCAACCCGGTAAAAGTTACTTTCTTCAATATCAAAATCAGATATGACCCCAATTAGTATACCCTCGGGAAAAATCGTAGAGTATCCTGACGTTACAATTGTATCTCCTACCCGCACATCAACATGATAAGGTATCTCACTTAATATCGCGATATAATGATCTGTACTTGTCCATGACAATGATCCGTAATAATCATTCCTCTCAATTTTAGCACTGATCCTGAAATCCCTGTTTAACAGAGAAATTACCGTTGAAAAATTTCCTGATACGGCAAATACCACACCAACCACTCCGTTTGATGAAACAACAGCCATTTCAGGATTGATGCCATGATTTCTGCCTTTGTTAAGTGTGATAAAGTTATATTGCTTTGTTACAGAATTGTTGAGCACCTTTGCAGGAATATAAGTATATTTTCTGCCTGGCAGGGAATCATTCGACATCATCGGGTTACTTGCGAGTAATTGTTTGTAATGATCAAGTTGATTGAGTAGAAGGTTGTTTTCATTTACCAGATCCTGGTTAATCTTTCTGAGATACAGGTAATTTTTTAAATTACCCAACCGCAAATAAGTGAATCCCTGAATGTTTCTTGTAATATTCAGAAATCCTGCACGGTGGAACCTGTTATACTGCACCAGGATGGTAAAGGACAGGCTCTCCATTATGAGGAATATAAAAAACAGCTGATATCTCAATATGAATCTAACCAGGTTCCTCATGGATTATACCAGATATTAAGGATTTCGCGCTAAAATTAAGAAAACAAGTTGCAAGTTAATCAATCTTACAGCATCTTGGAAATAGCAGTTATGTTCATCGCATCAGGAAAGGAAACTTATCAACATTCTTGAGGGCAATGCCAGTACCCCGTGCAACTGCTTGCATTGGATCTTCAGCAATATGAAAGGTTATATTGATCTTATCGTTAAATCTTTTATCAAAACCTCTCAGCAAAGCGCCACCTCCGACAAGATAAATTCCACGGCGAACAATATCCGCATATAGTTCCGGGGGAGTTTGTTCAAGTACAGCCAGTATTGCTGTTTCAACTTTAGATATTGATTTATCCAGGCAATGAGCAATTTCCTGGTATGAAATAGGTATTTCTATTGGCATAGCTGTCATCAGGTTGGGCCCTCTTACTATATAATCTGACGGGGGATCATCAAGATCAGAAAGAGCAGATCCAACAGCTATCTTAATATCTTCTGCCGTGCGTTCTCCGATCTTAATATTATGCTGATGCCTCATATACGCCTGGATATCAGTAGTAAATCCATCCCCGGCGATCCTGATCGACTGGTTACACACGATCCCGCCAAGGGCAATGACTGCGATTTCTGTTGTACCACCCCCAATATCAACAACCATACTTCCTTCAGGAGCTTCAATATCAATACCAATACCAATGGCAGCAGCCATAGGTTCATATATCATATATACATCCCTTCCCCCGGCATGCTCCGAAGAATCTCTGACAGCCCGTATCTCCACTTCAGTACTTCCCGAGGGAATACAAATAACCATTCTCAAAGAAGGTGTAAAAAGTCGTGGTTTCTTGTTGATCATCTTGATCATTCCACGAATCATTTGTTCTGCAGCATTAAAATCAGCAATCACTCCGTCTCTCAAAGGCCTGATCGTCTTGATGTTCTCATGTGTCTTTCCATGCATCTGCCTTGCCTTTTCACCAATGGCAATCAGTCTGTCTGTGTTTTGCTCAATAGCAACAATGGAAGGTTCATTGACAACAACTTTATCATTATGGATAATAATTGTGTTAGCTGTACCCAGATCTATCGCAATCTCCTGCGTCAGAAAAGAAAATAGTCCCATTTCTTTTACCGGTTAATCAGTTACAAATCTTCAAAGTTAATAATGCACGTCATATAAAAATATTGAATTATCTTTTTTTAGTGCATTATACTATAAAATATCAATTAGAATCGATTAAAATGATTTTAAAGGCTTCTCGCAGATTTTCGCAAATTTTCCCGCAGATTCTCGCAGATAAATAATTCTAAGTATATTTTATCTGCATAAATCAGCGTTTACTTATCTGACAACAGGGAAGAATCTGCATTAATCTGTGAGAGCAAACTATTTATGCTTTTTTAGCAATTCATAATATAATATAATACTATCCAATATCTGTCAATGCTTAAAATGACGGACACCTGTAAAAACCATGGCCATATTATTCGAATTACAATATTCTATCGAATCTTTGTCACGTATTGAACCTCCTGGTTGTATAACGGCTGTAATACCCGCTTTATGTGCAATTTCCACTGAATCGGAAAAAGGGAAAAATGCATCAGAAGCCATTACCGCACCATTTAAATCAAACTTAAAATTTCTTGCTTTTTCGATGGCATGCTTTAATGCATCAATCCGTGATGTTTGTCCCATGCCACTACCAACCAGTTGCTTATTCTTAACCAGTACAATAGCATTTGATTTTGTATGCTTCACTATCCTATTGGCAAACAATAAATCTACGATTTCCTTTTCAGATGGTTCCCTTTTCGTAACCACATCAATATCTGATTTTTCTTCAGCCTTCAAGTCACGGTCCTGAACGAGCACTCCATTTAATATCGTTCTGAACTGCCTGACCGGCAAATGAAGTTCTTTCATCACCAATATGATACGGTTCTTTTTTTGTTTTAAAATATCAAGAGCCTGGTCCTGATAAGAAGGAGCAATGATAACTTCAAAGAATAGCTTAGAGATTTCTGAAGCTGTATCTTCATCGATTTCACGGTTTGCAATCAGTACACCCCCGAACGCCGACAATGGATCTCCAGCCAATGCATCATTCCATGCTTCGTGCATATCTTGCCTGCATGCCAGCCCACAGGCATTGTTATGTTTCAGTATAGCAAATGTGGGATCATTAAATTCACGGATCAGGCCTACTGCTGCATCAATATCCATAAGGTTATTGTAGGATATTTCCTTCCCGGATAGTTTATCAAAAACCTGACCGAAATCCCCATAAAAAAATCCTCTCTGGTGTGGATTCTCACCATATCTTAATGTCTCCTTTTGCAATATACTCACTTTGAATGCATCCAAACTGTCTTTTGTGTAATAATTGTAGATCGCAGTATCATAATGTGAACTTAATGCAAAAGCTTCTGCAGCAAATATTTTCCGGTCTTCTAACGAGGTTTCACCCTTTTTTTCATTAAGTAATTGCAGCAGACCCGCATATTGTTCCTTTGAAGAGATGACCAGGACATGTTTAAAATTCTTCGCTGCTGCCCTGATCAACGTAATCCCACCAATATCAATTTTTTCAATGACTTCCTCTTCACCTGCACCTTTTTCCACAGTCATTTCAAATGGATAGAGATCAACGATCACCAGATCGATACCGGGAATATCATATTGTGCAATTTCTTCCAGACTAGATGATTGTTCTCTTCGATATAAAATGCCTCCGAAGATTTTTGGATGTAAGGTCTTGACCCTTCCTCCAAGGATGGAAGGATACGAAGTAATCTCCTCAACAGATATAACCGGAATATTCAGTCTTTCAATATGCTCTCTGGTGCCTCCGGTTGAAATGATCTTTACCGATAAATCATTTAGCAATTTAATGACCGGGTCAAGACCGGACTTGTCAAAAACAGATACTAAAGCAGAGTTAATTCTTTTTATATCAGACATTTACAATAATATTTTAATTCTTTTAAAGATATTAAAAATGTTTATAAAAATAGTTACTTTTGCAATGAAAACAATTCAGGCGGGAATATAACATCCATGAAATAACTTTATATTCAACATCAAAGAGTAGCAATTCATGTAATATTTTTGCAATTTCTTAATATCTAACCTGTTTTATATGAAAGTTATCAAACTCATTATAGAAAGTTTTATTTTCTCTTTTAACGCCGTAATCATAAACAGGCTTAGAACATCACTTTCATTGCTGGGTATCACAATCGGCATCTTCGCTATTATTACCGTTTTTACTGTCATTGATTCACTGGAGAATAATATCAGGGAAAGTCTTGAATCATTTGGTGAAAACACTATTTATGTTGAAAAATGGCCCTGGGCTCCGGAAGAGGGTCAGGAGTATGAGTGGTGGCAATACTGGAACCGGCCTGTACCAAAACTTGAGGAATATAAAGCCATCAAGGGACGGAGTATATATGCTGAGACGGCATGTTTTTTTGCATTTGCGAGCAGAACTGTTGAATACAAGAACAACTCTATAGAAAGTACACAGATATGGGGCACATCGAATGAATTCGATGAAGTTCGTTCATTTGAAATCATCAATGGAAGATTTATAACTGATTTTGAATACAACAGTGGTAAAAACATAGCTGCTATCGGATATACAATCGCGGATGAACTGTTTGAAGGTAAAAATGCTGTGGGGAAACAAATCAAGATTGGCGGGCATAAAGCTATAGTCATCGGCGTTTTCAACAAGGAGGGCATGAGTGTATTCGGCGGGGGTTCTTTAGATGAACTCATCGTGATTCCGGTTCAATACCTCAGAACATTTATTAACATCCGGAGTGAGAATGCCGGTCCGATGATA
>CAZGOR010000099.1:0-11327 GCA_964527875.1 uncultured Bacteroides sp.
CTTTTCCGGGATTATCAGATAACTATCATGTTTGTACTCGTAACTGTAACCTGTATTGCCCAATAAATTTTTCAGGATTTCCCTGTTGTCGGAACCATCTATTTTTTTATTGATGATAATTGAATGGAGTTTATCAGCGTCAAATGCAATGTTTACGTTTTTTTGTTTAGAGATTGTAACCAGTGCATTTGAAAGAGGGATCTCTTTAAAATTAAGGGAGGAGTTTTGCGCTAGACATTGATTCTTATTGAAAAAAAGGGAGAAAGTGAAGGCAAATAATATAAAGGTCAGTTTATTTTGGTTGAGAAGAGATAATGATTTTCTTATCTTTATGAAACACGTATTTAAGCCCCATGGGAATACATACAATATCCAGGGCTTCCGTGAGGTCCCTGTTATAGAAACTTCCTGTGAAAAACCGGTTTTCAATGCCTGTGGCTTCAAGAGTTATATTGAATTGTCTTTCGATCTCATTTAAGACCAGGCTTAAGGGCATGTCTTCAAAGTAATATTCCCCGTTCCTCCAGTTGGCTGTTTTTTGAATATTTTCCTCAGTTTTCTTTAACAGCTTACCACCAGATAAATGAACGCTTTCCCCACCGGTAATTAATTCAGTATCACTGCCGGATGAAACTTTTAATTTACCGGATAAACAACTCACTTTGAAATAATGATCTCTCGATTTCACATTAAAAGTGGTTCCGAGGATTGTTATTTCACCATGTTGCGTCAAAAGTACAAAATTTGTACCATTCTTAATATTAAAGAAAGCTTCTCCTTGTAATTTCAACGACCTGCTTTTTTCAAAATCTGATCTTGAGAAAGAAATTCTTGAGTCCGCGTTGAGATTAACTGTTGAACCGTCAGGTAATGAATATTCAACATGATCCCCTTTTTGAGTAACGATTACTTTCATATCATTCACCCTGAGAATTATATAAAAGCCAATTATAAGAAGTGCAGATGCTGCTATTCCCCAGTATAAATACCTGGCACGATTGCCACTGGAAAGACGAATTGGCCGTGGCTGTCCGCCAGCCTCAATTTTCCGGGATACGCTTGTATATGCTTCTTCCTTTGTCAGATTTTTAGGAACTACATAACCGGATGAGAATCTGAGAATTTTTTCTTCAGACGAATAATTCTTAAAATTTTCAACCGAGGAAATTTTCTTTTTTCTATGTTTCTCTTTCATGATAATCTTCCATCTTAAAATTTCAAATCAGTTCTTTTACGCAAGTGAGCCAAAGCTTTTTTCATTCTTTTTTCAACCGCCTTAACACTTATGTTCAGGTTTTTGGCAATGTCATAATAAGTTAAATCATCAATCCGGTTCATCAGGAATACCACCCGGTTTTTTTCGCTGAGTTCAGCAAGCGCCTTTTGTAACTGTCGATCAAATTCCTTTATTTCATATTCAAATTCAGGAGATTCCGATACTTTTTTATTATCAGTATATGTATTTGCAAATTTAAGAGTGACGTTTTTATGATGGAATTCATTGATATACAAATTGCTGGCAATAGTATATAAAAGTGGCCTGACTGTACTCATCCTGATTTCATCTTTCATTTCCCAGATTTTAAGGAATGTCTCCTGTACAATATCCTCAGCTATCGAAATATCTCCTGATCTGTAATATATGAAATTCACAAGAGCATCATACCAGGAATGAAAGATTTCTCTGAATTCCAGTTGCCCTATACCAGTCTTTTTATCGTCTTCCCCGGGAAAATTAATAGTCTTCAATAGCCTTGTGACATTTCTTTTACCTGGTACAATTTAATCTTTTCTACAGTAGTATTACAATTAATCGTTAAATTTCCCTACTTTACTTTTAAGACATGAATTTCAAAATTAGTTTTAAAGGTTCATAACGCATCATGGTATGAATCTTTCCCATTAGACAACTCTTTTTACTCTGATGTAAGAATGGGTAAAACAGAAATCATTGAAACCGAATGAAGTATTAAGATATAAAAAAGCACTTCCCGTCGGTAAAAACCCGCGGAACTTCTATTTCATTTCGTAAGGCAAACATCCCCTTATACATTTGTAATAAATAATTGAATGACTATGAAAACGCAATTTCCTATCGTTTTGTTCTGTTTGATGTGGCCCTTAACTGTATTATCTCAAACCAGTGGTGAAGATAACGACTGGACATTTGAAGAGTGCCTTGAGTATGCCCTGAAACAAAATATCCAGGTGAGGAAAAGCGAACTGACCAATCAATCGAATCAGGTCAACGTTGAATATACCAGAGCACAAAGATTACCATCTTTGAGTGCTTCAGTGCATCAGAACTTTAACTGGAATAACCAGAAAGACATGGATACAGGGGAATCTTCATTTACCGGCAGTAACAATACAAATTATTCTTTAAGTTCCAGCCTTTCCATTTATAACGGCTTCAGTCTTAATAACCGGATAAAACAGTCCGAACTGGATTTTGAAAGCGGAAAGTACAATTCGGAAACCATAAGGGAATCTGTCAGCATGAATATATTGGATGCGTTTCTTCAGGTACTTTTTACCGAAGAACAGGTTAAAAACAGTGAACAACAGGTTGAGTCCACGATTGAGCAATTAAATCTTGCGGAAGAACGTCTTCATTTAAGCGTCATTTCACAATCGGATTACCTGCAGATAAAGTCACAACTGGCCAGTGAAAAGCTTGTTCTGGCCAATTCACAGAGCCAGTTTGAGATTGCCAGGGTGAACCTGATGCAGCTTATGGAGCTTCCTGTCAGCGATGATTTTACTATTGTCCATCCCGATCTTGAAGATTTCATCAATCAGGACCGTATTCCTGATGCCCAATCAGTATATAGGAAATCCCTGGCCATCAAGCCCCAGATAAAAAATGCAGCCCTTAATAAGGAAAGTTCAACTATTGAGGAAAAAATTGCCCGTGCCGGTTATTTGCCGGTATTATCCATGAGTGCCGGATTAGGTACCGGTTATTCAAGCCTGACTGATGAAATGGGGTATTTTGACCAGATGAATGATCAGATCAATCCTTCCATAGGATTTACCTTATCAATTCCCATCTTTCAGAAAAAACAGGTTAAAACAAATCTTGCATATGCCCGTATAGGAATTCAAAATGCAGAATTAAGTGAGATTGAAGTTAAACGCCAGCTCAGAAAGGAGATCGAACAGGCCTGCCAGGATGTTGTTTCTGCCCAGATTGAATACGAAGCCAGCCAGGAACAATTCCAGGCAACAGAAGAATCGTACGCGCTTGCAACCGAAAAATTTGAACAGGGCCTGATCAATTCGGTTGATTACCTGTTTGAAAAAACCAACCTGATCGTTGCAGAAAGTCAATTATTACAGTCGAAATATAACCTGATTTTCAGTTATAAAGTACTGGATTTTTATACAGGTGTTCCTTTAACACTTTAATATAATAATTGTTTGATATCGTTAAAAAAGTAATTATAAGATCATGAAAAAAAGAACATTCATTATTATCGCGGCAGTTGTTGTTTTGATAGCTGCTTTGATATTACTTGTATTTAAACCATTCGGGAAAGGTGCTGATTCTTTCGCTTTCGAAACAGCCACTGCAGAGAAAGGTACCATAACCAGTGTTGTATCGGCTATAGGCACCCTTGAAGCGATAACTACCATTGAGGTTGGCACCCAGGTTTCGGGAGTGATCCAAAAAATATATGTCGATTTTAATTCGGTTGTAAAACGGGGCCAGCTGTTGGCCAGGATTGATACAACACCACTGGTAGCTCAGCTTGAACAGAGTAAAGCCAGCGTGGATCAGGCAGAAGCTGAACTGGAATACCAAGCCTCCAATTATGAGAGGTTAAAAGCACTATATGAGAAGAAGCTTATTGCCCAAACCGACTTTGACAAGGCAAAATATGACTACAACCGTTCAAAAGCTTCCCTCAATAATGCAAAATCAGTTTACAATAAAAATAAGATCAACCTGGATTACGCAACCATTCTGTCACCGATCGATGGTGTCGTGTTAAATCGGGCTGTTGACGAAGGACAGACTGTTGCAGCCAGTTTTAATACGCCAACCCTGTTCACCATTGCCAACGACCTGACACAAATGCAGGTTGAGGCAGATGTTGATGAAGCCGATATCGGCAAGGTAAAATCAGGCCAGCGTGTAGCATTCACAGTTGATGCGTATCCTGATGAGAAATTTGCCGGTACTGTATCGGAGGTAAGATTACAACCTGTCATTACAAACAACGTTGTTACTTATACCGTGATCATCAATGCACCTAACCCGGAAAAGAAACTGATGCCGGGCATGACGGCCAGTACAACCATTTATGTGGAAGAGAAATCGGATGTACTGGTTATTCCGGCCAAAGCATTGCGTTTCACACCTGATGAAAAGATCATGATGGATTTTTTTAAGAGCCTGCCGGGAATGCCCGACGGTGAGATGCCCCCGGCTATGACCGGTACAGGAGAGGGCATACCTTCAGGCGGTATGGGACAGGATATTCCTCCAGGTACTTTTGACCGGGAAATGACCGGCAACTGGGCACCTGGAACAATGCCCACGGGAGGTTTTGGCAGTAACCCGGATATTACAATGGTATGGGTAAAAGAAGAAAACATAATTCACCCGGCAAGAGTCGAAACAGGAGTGAATAACGGTTCAGAGGTTGAAATTATCTCAGGATTAAAAGAAGGAGATAAAGTAATCTTGTCTATGAAAGAATCCGACCCGGGTGAAGAAGGTGAACGAGCTGAGTTTAGCAGTCCTTTTATGCCACAACCTCCCGGATCCGATAGAGAAAGAGAAAGAGATTGATCAGGAATAACTTGTCTGAATCTTGTGGATTTGCTATATGATCTGCGAATATCTGCGATATGATCTGCGCATAACTTGTCCGCCTGAGGCGGATCTGCGAGAAGCCTTTAATAGCTTTTTATCGATCATATTCAATTTTTTCTATTTTATGACACAGTCTTGTGTTTCAGGTTAAAACAAATAATAATGGATAAAACAATCATAGAAGTAACCAATTTGAAAAAAGATTATTATATGGGTGAAGTGACCGTGCATGCCCTGAGGGGGATCAACTTAAGGATCACGCATGGAGAGTTTGTTGCCATCATGGGTGCCAGTGGCTCCGGGAAATCGACCATGCTTAACATCCTGGGTTGTCTTGATATACCCACTGAAGGTCAATATAAACTGGATGGGGTAACAATTAACGGCATGAAAAAAAATGACTTGGCCAGGTTGAGAAACAGGAAGCTGGGATTTGTTTTTCAATCTTATAACCTGTTGCCACGAACCACAGCACTGGAAAATGTTGAACTGCCATTATATTATGACAACAGGGTCGGCTCGAAAGAACGCAGGGAACGGGCTGTTCAGGCTTTGGATGATGTTAGCCTTAACGACCGTATGTATCATATGCCCAATCAGTTGTCAGGAGGCCAGCAACAGCGGGTGGCAATTGCACGGTCCCTTGTGAATGATCCTGTTATGATATTGGCCGATGAACCAACAGGGAATTTGGACACACGCGCTTCTTACGAAATACTTGATTTGTTCCAGGAATTGAACGATAAGGGTAAAACCATTGTCATGGTTACTCACGAACCGGATTATGCACGGCTGTCAAAACGCAATGTATTATTTCGTGATGGTCTGATACAGAAAGAACATACTGTAACGGATCATTCGATAGCCAGAGAAATCCTGAAAACACTTCCAGTGGAAGATGAGGAGGAATAGAAAGCTCAATAAAACCGAAACTTCAGAAAACCGAAATTCGAAACCTGCCTGACGACAGGCAGGTAAAAACGAAATTTATAAAAATGAATTATGTAAATCTGGTCAAAATTGCATGGACTGCCCTGATGCAGAATAAATTCCGGGCTTTCCTCACAATGCTGGGAATCATTATTGGTGTGGCATCGGTCATCGCCATGCTTGGTATAGGTGAGGGGTCAAAACGAAGTATCCAGGAGCAGATGTCAAGAATGGGGACAAACCTGGTCTTCGTTGTACCGTCTTCACAACAAAGAGGGGGTGTTATGTTTGATAACACGAATGTTCGATCGCTAAAAATCAGTGACGTAGAGGCTTTACAAAAGGAAAGCACTGCCATCAGTGCTGTTTCTCCCGAAGTACGTTCCAGCGGACAGGTGGTTTATGGTAACCAGAACTGGCCCACATCGATATATGGTGGAAATGAAGAATATTTCGGGATCAGAAAAATTGATATTGTTAATGGACGAAATTTTACAGAAAGTGAGATCAGAAGTATGGCCAAAGTATGCCTGTTGGGCCAAACGGTTATTGAAAATCTCTGGGGGGAAAATTATGATCCCGTCGGGTTAACGATACGTTTCAAAAGTATTCCGTTTAAGGTTATCGGGATTCTCGGTGAAAAAGGTGAGCAATCCTTTGGCCAGGACCAGGACGACATGATCATTGCCCCTTACACTACCGTACAGAAACGTGTTCTTGCAATCAATTATATTCAGAGCATTTATACATCGGCAATAGACGAAGAACATACCCAGGAGGCCATAGATGAGATAGAGGAAATCCTTCGCCGGGAACATAGATTGAAAGAATCGGAGGAAAATGATTTCAGGATCATGTCACAATCCGAACTTGTCAGTACATTTACTTCCGTCAGCAATATTCTAACTACCCTGTTGGGTGCTATCGCCGGGATCTCACTTCTTGTGGGGGGAATTGGCATCATGAACATCATGCTTGTTTCAGTTACTGAAAGAACACGGGAGATCGGACTGCGTATGTCAGTCGGGGGCCGGGAGGTTGACATCATGATGCAGTTCCTGATCGAATCAATACTGCTCAGCGTTTTTGGAGGGGCCATTGGAATTTTACTCGGACTGGTTATCATTAATGTGATCGGATATTTAATGAGCTGGCCGGTAGCGGTTATGTCAGAGGCCGTGATCCTTGCATTTGTGGTGTGCACTGTCATAGGTATATTCTTTGGCTGGTACCCGGCACGCAAGGCAGCAAACCTCAATCCTATCGATGCACTCAGATATGAATAAGCTGTAAGGATGATTTTTTCATGTAACTTTGTAAATAATTAAGCCTTTTATAATGGCCAGAAGATTTCTATCAGGAAAATGGATACAGATTATCATTCATATTTTATTATGGACGATACTGATCATTGTGCCCCTGTATTTAGCTAACAGGTATGGCAGTGATCGCAGATTCTTCAGGTTTTTTTTCTATAAGGACTTGTTAATTTATGGAATATTGTTTTATATCAATTATTTGATCTTTGTTCCACAACTGTTTTTCAAAGGGAAAAGGTTGATATATTTTCTAACGGTAGTGGTTTTTGTGGCCTGCTTTTATTTTATATCTTATTTGCCTCATGAATATTTATCAAGAAGGCCTGATAGTGAACAGGTTATTGAACCACCAGGAAACGGGCAAAATGTGCCGGGTCCGGATTTTAAACTTGTGCATGCCTATAATTATACAATTACATCTGTTGTTATCATTTTTCTTTCGCTTGGTTTGGGATCACTGAACCGTCAGGCTCAGATAGAAAGACGGCAGAAGGAACTGGAAAAAGATAGATTAGATTCAGAACTTGCTTTTTTGAAAAATCAAATCAGCCCCCATTTATTCTTCAATACACTGAACAATATTTACTCCCTTATTGAAATTAATACGGAGAATGCTAAAGAAGCTGTCCTTAAACTATCCAGGCTGATGCGATATTTGCTTTACGAATCAGAACAAAGTGAAACCCAATTAAGCAACGAGATTGAATTTATGAATCATTACATCGACCTGATGAAACTCCGTTTAACCGATAAAGTTAATTTGAATGTTACATTTCCCGGGACTCATGAAAGATTGACTGTTCCCCCCCTGCTGTTTATCCCTTTTATCGAGAATGCCTTTAAACATGGTATAGGCAGCCGTGAAAAATCTGAAATCGACATTTCATTAAAGGTACATCAAAATATACTTACTTTTCAATGTAAAAACAGTATAGCCGGAATGAATAACGGATATGAAGATCTTTCAGATTCAGGGATTGGTTTGGAAAATGCAATAAAACGTCTGAACCTTCTTTTTCCGGATAACCACGAATTAAAAATCTCAAAGACTGATGATTTTTTTGATGTTTTTCTGGAAATCCGGTTTAAAAAAATTGCCTGATGTTAAAAGCCATTGCCATAGATGATGAACCCCTGGCCCTGGAACTAATCACGGGCTATATTTCGAAAACGCCTTTTTTGAAACTTTCAGGAGGTTTTAACAATCCGCTGGATGCCATGGAATTTTTATCCCGCGAACAAGTCGATTTGATCTTCCTTGATATCCAGATGCCCGATCTTACCGGTATTGAATTTATCAGGACATTAAAAAACAGGCCAAAAATCATTTTTACAACTGCCTACGCGAAATATGCACTGGAAGGATTTAAACTTGAAGTTGTTGATTATCTTTTGAAACCTTTTGACTATGAAGAGTTCCTGACGGCAGTCCGGAAAGCCCAACACCTTCTCGAACTCGAAAAAAAGGCACTGAAGCAGGTCGAAGCCGATGATGAGTTTCTTTTCCTTAAATCAGAATACAAAATCCGGCGCATCAACTTCAACGAAATCAAGTATATTGAAGGCTTGAAAGATTATGTGAAGATGTACACGATCCATGAGAACAAACCGATCTTATCCCTTACCTCTCTTAAAACACTTGAATCGAAACTGCCGGAGAATAAATTCATGCGGGTACACCGGTCATTTATAGTCAACCTCGAAAAGATCGATACCATCGAACGAAGCCGCATTGTATTCGGGAAAGTCTATATCCCTGTAAGTGAACAATACAAAGAAAAATTCCAGCAGTTTTTAAATAAGAATTTTTTGTAATAGAAAAAATTCTTCCTGGTGAAGAAAAAAAGGCTAAGAATGAGGAAGTTAGAAGGTGCGAAAGCATGAAAGCAAGAAAGTTACTGCCGATTGTTAATCAGCAGTTGCCCAATATTGGGTAATACAGAAAAGTCCGGTTGCCAACCGGACAAATTCCAATAACGTGGAGAATGACAGAAAAGTCCCCCGTCCCGGTGCAGATATTGGATTGCCAACCGGACAAATTCCAATAGCGTGCAGGATGACAGAAAAGTCCGCCTGACCATAATGATATGGAGCTTTTAGCCTTAATAGTTTTTTTCCTTTCAAGATTTGTGGAATTGCAATTAATATGCCTTTGTAATTTTATTGGTATAAAATTTGTACTTTCAGGACTTATAATTAATTCCCACTTTAATCTGTTTCTCATTTTTTTCTTATCTCATCTCATTGTTGTTTGCTGAAATTTTATTAACGCAACTAATTTCACCCGAATTTCATCATCATTTATATAAACTAACCATCAAAATATTGAACGATGAAAACAAAAACAGTTTTTACAATTCTGTTGATAACTTTATTGTTTACTGCCTGTGAACAGAACTATTATTATGAAGCTGATCCGCGTTTTTTTAATGATGCAATGCATGGGAATATTGTCGGGAAAGTTGTACAGACAAACAGCAAAGCTGTCGTTATTGCAAGTCAGGTTGATCCTGTGGATTCGGTATATATAAATCCGTCGGACGGCTCCTTTGCAATTAAAAATCTTCCTATCGGCAATTATGATCTGACCATTAAAGCAAAAAACTACCGGATTTATAAAAGATGTAATGTGATGATCCAGGGAGGAGGGACAACATATATCGGAGAAGTTGACCTTTCGACTGTCCCTGATCTGGTAGCCTCACATTACCCTGAAGACAGAGGCGAGGTTATATATAATAACCGGTATTCGCGCCTGACAATATCAATGACCTTTACCCAACCGATGGACCGTGAAAGTGTTGAAGAAGCTTTTTCAACGGAACCGTCAACCGAAGGAATTTTTTATTGGGGTCACTATTCCACTGCCCCGAACTGGATCTATTATGGAGATGCAATGGGATACAGCGGTCTTGATGCCGGGGCTACCATTACGACATACAGCAAAATAACTTCATTCAGTTACCAGGTTTCACAGAAGGACAGCTATACGGATACGACTTATAACGTGACATTGGCAACAACTGCTCAGGATACTGCCGGGAATCACCTGAGGTTTCCCCTTGAATTCAGTTTCAGGACAATCCAGTCTTCCAGCACAATTAACGGGATCCAGACAATACCATATCATGGAGACATGGATGTCGGCCTGATATCAAACAACGGTATTCAAATCACCTTTCCCCGTAATATGGAACAGAACTCAACAGAAAAGGCAGTACATATAGAACCGGCATCAGATATCATTTTTATATGGCCTCAGAAAAATATATTGATCATTTATACTGGTGGTGCATTCAGAGCAGATACAAAATATTCCATAACCATTGATTCCGATGCCAGGGATCTGGATGGTAACAGGTTGGGTAATCCTTTTTCTTTTTACTTTACGACTGCTTCTGTGGAAGTTAGTTACACCAGTCCGGTTAACGGAGAACTGTTTGTTTCTACTTCCGATGAGATTCGTATCACATTCAATACGTATATGGTGAAATCTTCCGTTCAAAATGCTATTGCAATTTCACCATATGTTTCCGGTACATTAAACTGGTATGATAATTCGAAGACAACCATGGAGTTTAATCCATCTCAATCATTAAAATCTAATACAAAGTATACAGTTACAATCGGAACCAATGCGAGAGATATTTTCGGATCAAAGCTGAAAGAGCCATATACATTTTCATTTATTACCAGACCTGAATAATTAATTGACTCACAAGTTAATTACTGTTTTTCCTAAAAAATAAAATTTTATTTAAAATGAAAAAGCTGAATTTGTTATTTCTTCTGGTTGTGTTATTTGTCCCCGTCACCGGACAAGAAAACGAAACATTACCGGTATCTAAAAACGGGGCAGTTATTTTACCTGAAAAAGGAGACTTTGCAATTGGTATCGATGCAGTTCCATTTCTTAACATTTTTAATGACAAAGGTGAAGAACCGGGATTTAATTTTATCACCGGTTTCCCGGCAATCTCAGGAAAGTATTTTATGAGTGATAAATCAGCTCTGCGATCCACTATCAGGATAAGATACAGAAATTCAAAAGATGGAGATATTGATTTGACGAATTATACGAAAAATACTAATACTGATCTTTATTTTGGATTCGGGTATGAAAGAAGAATTGGCAAAAGCAGGATTCAGGGCCTTTATGGGCTTGAATGCAACATCACCGGGAGTAAAACCAAAAGCACACAGGATGATAGTGTTTTTGATAATAGATCCTCCCTGGGAACGGGTATAAACGG
>CAZGOR010000100.1:0-11310 GCA_964527875.1 uncultured Bacteroides sp.
CTCTGTGAAAACTCTGTGGACTCTGTGGTTTATACTACTTTTTAGACAGTCTCGCCATTATTTAATATTAGTACTTTGCGAACTTTGCGATTTCTCTTTGCGTGAAGCCTTTAAAAGTTATTATTCCTTTATCACCTTCTGAACATAAATATCTTCTGAAGTTACAATTCTTATAAGATACACCCCCTCTTTAAAATCACTAATATCCAGCTCTTCCCTGATCTGCCCGCCGGGATTTTCCAGTTGACGGTTCTGGATCATTTGCCCCAGGCGGTTATAGATAAACAACCTGAAATCATTACCTGTCAGATCATTGATTTCGATAAACAATTTATCATTTGCCGGATTGGGATATATTTTTATCAGATCCTGTGATATATTATCTATTCCTGTAAATTCAGGATCATTCGACCACCGTGCCTGAAATCCAAGACCTGTATCATGATCATCGGTAACAAACTGTATAAACATGGTGCTGCCCGATGATATCAGTTCCGGTGGAAGATTATCATTATTGTATGATCCGATTAATAACGCCTGCGCATTGCTTCCATTATAGACTTTAATATAATCACCTGATCTGATATCGAAGGTTGATTTAAAATTCAGGTGAATGCTATCCACACCACTTGGAAGAATAGTCCAGGAGCAGTTCAGGTTATTTTTATAAAGGTTATTTGTACAGCCAAAATTGAAACTGCCGTTTGCCGTGAAAAATGTTTCATTACCACATTCCGGACAATAAACATAAAGGATTATCGTATCGGTACCCGTGCAGCCAAAATTATTCGTTCCTTCCACAATGTAGGTTGTGATCTCATCCGGATCAGCTGTAACCTGACTTCCTGTTGTACTGCTTAATCCTGTTGCCGGGCTCCACAGGTAAGATTGTGCACCGGATGCATTCAGGGCAGTACTGCTGTCACGGTCGATCGGATTCTGCCCGGCTGTAATACTGACAACCGGATTGGGATTAATAACAATGATAACCGAGTCGGATTTATCACAACCTGTCGCATCGATGGTTTCAACTAGGAAATACTTATAAGTACCCGGCTCGGATGATTCGACAACCGGATTTGCCACAGAAGAAGTCAAATCACCCTGGCTGGATGTCCATGAATAACTGTTTCCGGAAACTGCTGCTGTCCCGAGTGAAAATGGCTGTACCTCCGAATGGCAAATGGTCTGGTCATCCAGAACAGCAGCTTCAGGATTCGGATTGATCGTGAAAGTTACCGAATCGGTCTTATGACATCCGGTTAAATCAACTGTTTCTGTTAGTATATAGGTAATAGATTCTGTTGGCGTAGCGGTTGGATTTGCTTCTGCATTAACAAATCCTACAGGATTAGATACCCATGAATAGGAATTCCCTGCAATGGCTGAAGCCCCTAACTGGAATGCCCTGATCTCACTCTGGCATAAAACCTGGTTGGCCAGGACAGTTGCCATGGGATCGGGATTTATGGTAATGGTAACAGTATCTTTATCCAGGCAACCGGTTGAATCGATAGTTTCGGTGAGAAAATATTCATAACTGCCGGGTGCTGTTGGTTTGACAAAAGGATTAGCTTCCGAAGAATTCAAATCACCCTGGCTGGATGTCCATGAATAACTGTGCCCTTCTGCTGTTGTTGCTGACAGCTGGAATTCCTGTGTATCAACTTCACAAATCACCTGGTCCTCAATAACATCCGGAACAGGCAAGCCGTTGATAGCCAGTGCAACCAGCTTATTCAGGCTTTCACAACCATTAACGGTTTGTGTGACATAATATGTGTAAACCCCAATATCAGTTTTACCCGTTGTATAAGTATTTCCACTTTGCAGGAAAGTTTCATGTTCTGCATCTTCATACCATTTTAGATCTGTTCCGGTAGCTGTCAGGTCCGGTACATTTTCACCGATACAAACTAACTGGCTGTCTGCGAGGGGTTCATCAGGCCTGGGCTTGATCCATAGCGTATCAAAGCTGGGACCGCTTTCACAACCATTAACTGTCTGGGTGGGATAATAAGCATAGTATCCATATAATGTGTCACCGCTGGAAAAAGTATCCCCAATGTGGACCAGGTTGGTCAATTCCTGGTCAGAATACCATTTAACATTTTCACCTTCTGCGATTAGGTCAGGAACGGTATCTCCAAAACATGAGATGAATAATTTCTTTTCAGGTGGATCAGGAATCGGATGAATCGTCAGTACAGAAGTATCCGGATCACTTTCGCAGCCATCCTGAGTTTGGATTACATACCAGGTATATGCCCCTGGATCGGTTTCCCCTGTGGCAAAGGAAGTTCCTGTATGAACCAGGTTGGTCATTGTTTCATCATCATACCATTTAATATCAGTACCTGTAGCTTGCAAATCAGGAGTGGACTCACCGAAGCAGATCGTTTCATCTGTAGCAGAAGGTGATCCGGGTGTCGTGTTGATGGTCAGTATTACAGTGTCGGCCTGGCTTTCGCTTTCGTTTATTGTCTGGGTAACATAGTAGGTATAAGTCCCGGTAGCTGTATGGCCTGTCGAAAAATTGCTCCCTGAATGAACCATGGTTGTAAGGTCTCCGTCGGAATACCATTTAACGTTACTTCCTGTTGCCGTGAGGTCAGGTATAGTCCGGGCAGTGCATCCTGATTTATCATCCGCAATAGAAGGCAGGCAAAATTCATCCGCACCGATATCGGGGGCTGTGGGATCTCTCATCTCGCCGTCGATGTCGTCGATTACCTCAGCTAAAGGTGTTCCTGCATCATTGAGGATAGGATTGGGGAAATGGGGATCGTCAGCTGCAGAAAATTGTGGATCAATGGAAACAGAGTTGGCATCCTGGCCGGAGGCGGTCTGCCAGTCATTCAGTCCTGGTTGATCAGCACTGTTCCAATATCCCAGATTACTTCCATTGGTATACAGATCATTGAAATCGCTGCCGATACCGGATGTGACTTCGCTGAATATCGAATAACCGCCTGCCTTATTTGAAAAGATATTATTCAATATTGAAATACCTGAACTGCCTGTTCTGATATAAAAGATCCTTGAATTGGGTTGAGAACCTGTTAGATTTATAGAATTATATAATATATTCTGATAGGTTGAATTCCAGGTAACAATACCATAACCATAAATCCCGGCAGCATCGATATTCAAACTTAAATGATTATTGCATACAAGACCCCTGTAATCAGATTTACCATTTGAGTTAAATAAAAATATCCCGTAACATTCTTTGCTTTGCGGGGCATAAATTCTGTTGCTCTCAATAAGGATACTGCTGTCACAGTAAAAGAGCCATATTCCATAATATGTGTCTGTTGTCTGGGAGCTTAAATAATTTCCCTTTACCAGTTGTGCATCGATTCGCCTCAGTTCCATCCCTGCATCAACCTGGTTCAAAATCCTGTTATCCTGAATGATATACCCGTAAGATGCACCATCCGATGGACCCTGCAAATATATTCCACAAGTCCCATTTTCAAGAACACAATTCATGATATGTATCGTATCTCCAACCTCATCACCCGAGCCATCCATTAAAATCCCTTCCACCAGCGTGGGAGAGCTGCTACCCTCAATCCTGCAATTCAGAAAACTGATATTGCCCGCACCTCCCAGTAACTCAATCACAATTCCGTATTCAGTACCTTCAGAACGAACGGTGATATGTTCAAATGATACATGATCTGCCCCGTTTAACCGGATTATATAATCATCCGTACTAAGTACGGGAGCTTTGTATAGTACCACAGATGTGCTGTCAAAAGATACCGACCGGAAGATAATGGTATTTGATGCAGATGTATTGTTGATTTCAGGAATAATTATTTGTTCATTATATGAGCCAGGTTCAATATTAAACGTTACTGCAGACCTTACACCTCCATTTACCAGTGCCTGCACTGCCTCGGTAAAGTTGCTGTAATCACCTGATGATCCTATGGTATAATTGCCACCCAGGGCAGGGTATACAAACTCATCTGCCCCCATACATGGATTATCCGTATTTCTTATTTCACCGTCAATATCATCACCAACCACACTACTGATATCTGTGCCAGCCTGCAGAACCGTGTTGGCGGTATGAAGGTCAGAATTACTCCAGAAATAGGGATCTGCTGAAATTGAATTCTGGTCCGCGCTGGTCCCGTTAATCCAACTCGTGAGATCGGAATATTCCTGGCCCCAGTATGAAAACAACGACCCCGTCGCATACAAATTATTATAATCACTCTGATTCACAATAGATTCGATGTAATAAACATAACCGTTCGACTGATTAATCAGGATATTATTTATTACATCCGTTCCGGTCTGGGTATCGACCAAATGAAATGCTTTGCTGCTGGGTGAGTTGCCTGTAAGGTTTACACTGTTATAATAAAATTTAACATTGGAATTATTCTCGGATTTAAGTCCAATCTGGTTATTCCCAATGGAATGAATATGGATGAAGTTATTTGCTGCTATTAAATTTCCTGTTCCGCTGCAGCTATTAAAAAGCATACCATAGCCCCCGGAATTACCGATCAGCTGAATGTTATTGTTTTTAATCAGGCCATCATTACTAGTTAAAATTGCCATTCCATAATAATACTGGTTGTTTGAGTTTGATTCAAAATAGTTATTAATGATATTCAATGATTCCTGATTATTACACTCTATTCCTCTTCTGTATTGATTTAAGAATTTATTATTCTTAATCATTGTGCCGGAGGTTCGTGTGGAATATCCTTCACAATTCAGGCCTGCTGATCCATTCTCAATCGTATTCCCTGTATAAGTGTTGGCATGATTATTCACGGATCCGTATTCCGACATGACAACTGATAAGTCGTCGGATGTGCTGGATGTCACTTTACCCTTGATATTGTTATTTCTGAATTTGTTATTGGTAGCACCATTTTTCAACAGGATAACTGTACCATAGGTGGTTCCTCTTGCATATATGGTTATATTCCGTATGACAACATAATCACCACCATCTAAGGCAATCACATAATTATCTGAGGTGGATGTTGCAGAATCGGTAACAATTACATCGGTAACCTTACCGGACTCTGCCTGGAAGGTAATTGTGTCATCTGGTCCGGCTCCTGTAATCTCGGTGATAGAAATTCGTTCATTATATGTGCCCGGACGGATATTAAATGTTATTGGTCCATCTATTGTATTTGTCTCCAGGGCATTCACAGCATCCGTAAGGGTGGCATAATCAGGAGACACGCCTCCAACAGTTTTGGATCCGCTTATTTGTCCCGTTACACGATTGATCCGGCAGAACAGCAAAAGAAATAATACGGATATGATTGTGGTTAGCTTCATTATATTGATTTTATTGTTCCAAGTAGATGAAATAATAATAAATAGGTTATTACAAATATATCCAGGGCGTTGATTTTGCTTTTTTAACAAATCTGGAGCTTAAAAACTATTCCCACAATTCCCGCGAAGTGCTTTAAATATTTTATTTTGACTTTAAAAGTTTAGATCATATCCAGGAACTGTTTGATCACCTTTGGCATCCACCATGGCAGCCTTTTCTTTATCTTACCAAGATCAAATCTGAATAAGGTACGTTCCTTGAATAAAATCTCAATTTCAGCTGTGCTTATTTCACTTACCCGGTCAAGAGGGATAATATAACTCCCGTCCAGCTGTCCCTGAATAACAGGTGCTGATCCGTTGGAGATTTTTACTTTCAGGTATTCCCGGTATCCGGGTCCGAGATAATTACCAAATTTATCCCGGGGACGCAAATACAGCCTGGCCGGTTTATTACTTGCCGGGTCGGCTGGTATAATACGTATCTGGGATCGGAATAAACTTGGATCAGCAATGTTCACCATTACCGATTTATCTTCCAGCCTGTAATAATCCCCGATCTCCTCATCAGAACCTTCTATCCTGTACAATATCCTGTACGATCCCTGGGTTTTGCATCTTCGTGTTCTACCTTCATATATGCCATCTCCTGTATGTTTCATTCTTACCTTCCTCTGTTTGGGTAACAGTTTTTCTAATATTTCAGGATTGTCTAACAATAATTTAAGTTTTCTTTCTGCATCTGTACAATAATCTCTCAGAAGGGTGTCTTTTTCCATCATTGATTGGATATATTCTTTATCCTGTTCGAGTATGATTTTACGTTTCTTCAGCTGATCCCGAACGGATGTTCTTGCCAGGAGTTCCCCGATATCTTCCCCCGGCTGAAGCACATAAGCTGTAACCTTCTGAGCATCTGTTACAGGCTGACTATCATATTTCAATTCCAATATCAGGTTCATCCTGTCACCGGCCATTAGATAATCCGGCTCAATCCGGCTTGTATAATCGAGCTTATGGTCATTAACAATGGCTGCAATTTTATATTTCGTCCCGGGTGTTCCTGTAATCTTGAATTTCCATTCGCCATCAGATTTCATTTCTTGATCTTCGAAAATAAATGGGAAATTCAACCGAAATATTTTAAAGAACTCTCCTGATTTCATCACTTCAGAATTTTCCGGAAAAGAGATATCTCCCCTCATGACTTCCATATCAAGATCTGATCCCCTGTCAAAGAGAAGCTTAACATATAATTTGGTTACATCTTTATTTATTTTGAAATTCTCTGTGTAACTGTTTCCGGATAGTTCACCATACCTGTAATCGACCAGCTGGGGACTACCAAGGCTCAGGGCATCCACAAAACTTTCAGTAAAGAACTGATCAAGGTCACTCACCGGATCTGAAGTTATTCTGAAATCCGCACCTGTACCCGCTCCTATGTTACTTAAAAGATCCCGGAAGGGTTCGGTAGCTCCGACGCCAATAGTGAACACTTTTATACCCAGGCTTGAATTCAGGACTGATCCGTCCGGTGACGGCATGGTTACATCCGGGGCCGGCCTTCCAGGATCAATTACGATTTCAAGTGTGGTCGGATCCACCCAGAGGTTCCTGTTCTGCATACCATCCGTGAAGAGGATGATATTTTTAGGATCGGGATTATTAACCGGATCAAGGATATTGATCCCCATCTGCAGGCCACCTCCCATGGCTGTCAATCCGCCTGCAATTGGATTTATAATTACCCCTTCAATATTACTTATAGCGTTGGAACTTATATCCATCAGTGTATTTCCTGCACCGTCATTAAGAACATCCAGTGTATGGTTAAACAGAACCGTTCCCACCTGATCATCGGTCACTTTGAACTCAAGATACTGGTCAAGGAACAGGTGAATAGCCTCATAGAGAACAGTCCATTTCGAAGTGGCGGTTCCCGGTGCATTGCTTCGCATACTTCCCGATTTATCGAGAACCAGAACAACATCAACATTCGGGCGGGTAATATTCAATGTAATGGTCGATTTTGCACTTTCACAGCCATCAACCGTTTGAGTAACATAAAAAGTGTATGTATTGGTTGTCGGTTCATCCAGTATCGAATCATTCCCGGTGCGTGTAGGATTTGTTGATGTATATTCATCGTACCATTTTATTTCATTTCCGACTACACTGATAGTTACATCTTCTCCTGTATATTGTTGATTAATAATCTGGTCTCCGGGAGGATCCGGTATCGGCTTTATTTCAAGCTCAACTGTCGCTGCACTACTTCGACAGTTATCAATCGTCTGAGTCACATAATAAGTATATGTCCCAACTGCTGATACAGTAGAAGGTGGTGTATATGAAGTTCCGGTTCCTACACTGTTTGTCAGTTCTGCATTATCAAACCATTCCAGACCAGTGCCGGTTGCATTGAATGCCGGATTGTTTTCCCCAAAACAAATTTCCTTATTATCATCAGCTTCCGGAGGTGCCGGTTTTGCTATTATGTCCAGAGTATGATCATCACTTGCTGTACAGGTACCATTTGTTATCTGAAGTGTAAGTGTAACTGTTCCTGTTTCTCCTGTTCCAGTTTGATAGACCGGATTGGCCAAAGTGTTATTTGCAAAACTGCCTGTGCCATTTTCAGACCAGTTAAACGTAACACCTGTATAATCAATCCCTGTAACCGAATAATCTGTTTCCTGACATGTTTCACCGGGATCCCCTGCATCAATATTGATGATCTCGAAATTAAAGGTTTGTGTTGAAGTACCTTCCAAATCAGTGGCTTCCATTGTAAATATAAAAGTGTTAATTTCAGAAGGTATCCCCGATAAAATAGCTGTATTTGCAATATCATCAAATTTAAAAGTTAATCCCGTTGGGTAATTGCCACTGATTTTATGGACATCAATTAAATCACCTTCAAAATTTTGTACCAAATCAATACTGATATAGATACATTTTGTTGCCTGCTGATCCGGATCAATAAAGTCAACTGCCATTACTGAAGGATTCATAAAAAGGATCAGGAAACAGAATAGAATGGAATTCTTTACTGATAACAATAATTGATGAATTTCTTCGAATGCTTTCATGATTTCAGGTTTAGTGGTTTATATAGCCGGAAAGATACAATTATTTAGATTTTTGGTTATATGATACAAGTTATATAATATCTTTTTATTAATCAAAAAGATTATATTTTTTAATAAGCAAAAATTAATACTTTAAGTTGTAAAGGTATTATCAACGGTTGTTATTTTCATTTCAATCTTTTTTTCTTTAATTTTGATAATGATCTCAAAATCACAAATGATGAAATGTAACCGGGTTTTTTATTTCACACTGTTTCTCATAAGCTTGTTCTCTTTTTCTCTTTCAGCCCAGGAAAGCAAAGCCAGGATTGAAAATATAGACTTCGATGTAGTCGAATGGGAAGGGACCAAAATAGTGGTCTATTACGATATCCTGCATGCCTCACCTATTGAACGGTTTGAAATAGAACTGGCATTTGTCGATGATGAAGAATTTTACTATTATCCCAAGGCAACAAGCGGAGATATCGGACCCGGTATCAAAGGCGGCAAGCAGAAAAGGATTATCTGGGATATCTTCCAGGATGTGGATGAGGTCGGCCGGATCAAGGCAATTGTCAATATCTCCTCTATCACTGAAGAGCCCGGAGGAGCAACTTATGCCCTTTTATCCGTTCCGGTGCCCGGACTAGGAGATGTGTTTGTGACCAATACCAAAACAGCAGTGATCAAACCTTATTATAAAATCATCTTAGCTTATGGATTAGCGGGATACGGGATGTTCCAGAAATTCCAGTCAGACAAGTATTATGATGACTATAATACTTCTCCCAACCGTGAGGATTTTGATAATCTTTATAACAAAGCCAACTCGGCAAACCATCAATTCTATATCTTTACAGGGCTGGGAGCAGCTGTCTGGTTCAGTGATGTGGTATGGGTGGCAGCAAAAGGAATCTCAAATTCCAGGAAACCTGATAATTCGCAGGCATTTCTCAGAAAGAGGTTTACGGTAACATCCAATCCATACGGAGGTATGAATATAGGTTACATTATCACTTTTTAATATATAAGTTTGTAAAACATAAAATCATTTTTTTTCGTATAACATTCAAAACTTTGCATATTTGTAAGTATTGTCGAAGAATTCTAAATAATTATTTATTATCGGGCTGTATTAGAGCTGAATTTTTAGATATTAAATTATTTCTCGCACCTGCCTGCCGACTTCGTCGGACGTAGCCGACTATGTCAGCCGAAGTCTGAAGTGCTTGGGCAAGCAGGCAGGGATTCCGCAGATTATTCCACAGATTCCGTTGAATTAAAAGTACACGGTTTAAGATATCTGCAAACATCTGCGAGAAGCCTTTATAAGCATTTTCAATAGATCCTAATCTATTATTATTGTAACTAAACTTTTATAGAAAAAACGTATTGTAATTGTTTTATGGCAATAAATTTCACATCGAATTAAACTCAAATACTTAATAAAATGAAAACAAAAATATTCTTTCTTCTGTTCACCTTTGTTTTCATGGCTTTTACAGTATTTTCACAATCAGGTGAAAGCACATACAAAACTTTGAACCTCTCGAAAGATCCCAAGAAAACGAGGGGTTCGGCAGATCCACTTAGCGGACTGAACGTTGCTCTCGAAGAACAGGAAATGGTCATTGGGGATTATTACGCCCTGGTCATTGGAATTGATAATTATTCAGGTGCCTGGAAACCACTCGATAACGCTGTAAGAGATGCCCAGACTATCAAGACAACACTTGATGTAAAATACAAGATTGACCATTTCAAGACTTTGTATGATGATGAAGCAACCAGGGAAAACATTATTAAGGCTTTCGAATGGTTAATGAAATCGGCTGATGAAAATGATAATGTGTTAATCTATTACTCGGGTCATGGTGAATATGTCAGAAACCTTGATAAAGGCTTCTGGGTCCCTATTGATGCCAGCACATCCTCTGTTTCAAATTTTATTTCCAATACCGACATCCAGACCTATCTTAGCGGGATCAGATCGAAGCATACCCTGCTGATCTCTGATGCCTGTTTCAGCGGTGATATTTTCCGCGGTAAAACAGTATCTATTCCATTCGAAGATTCCGAGAGATATTACAATACGGTTCATAACCTGATGTCGAGAAGCGCAATTACTTCCGGTGGCATTGAACCGGTTATGGATGGGGGCCGTGAAGGCCATTCGGTATTTGCCTATTATGTTCTGAAAGCACTGCGTTCAAATGACAGAAAATTCTTTGATGCCAGCCAGTTATACGGTGCAATTAAAATTCCCGTGATCAATAATTCAGAACAGTCACCAAAATTCGAACCCATAAAAAACACCGGCGATGAAGGAGGCCAGTTTATTTTCATCCTGAAGGATGAGCTGGAATAACAAACATAAAGGAATGGTGTGTAATCCAATGAATATATGACCCGCCAGTTCACCATTGTTTTTCTGCTCTTATTCTGCCTGATAAAATCCGGACTGTTTTCACAGCAAAATAATTTCTATATATTTTCTATCCAGGAAGGATTGCCCAACTCTTCTGTATTCACCATTTTCCAGGATTCCCGTGGAATAATCTGGCTGGGAACACAGGGTGGTGGATTGATACGTTTTGAAGGTAAAGAATTCCACTCTTATACTACAAATGACGGATTATTTAGTAATTCAGTCCGGGCCATTACGGAGGACCGGAATGGTAATCTATGGCTTGGAACAGATGGAGGATTAAACCTTTTTAACGGTATCAGCATTATTGGTTTTGAAAATATTCCCGGATTGTATGGTGAACCCGTATTAAGTCTTCTTGAAGATAACCATGGCGATATCTGGGCAGGAACCCGGAATTCCGGCCTGATCCGTATCTTTAAAGTTGAAAAAGATACTCTCCTGTCAGAAAGATTTCATACTGAAAACGGACTGAGCTCA
>CAZGOR010000101.1:0-7752 GCA_964527875.1 uncultured Bacteroides sp.
ATATAATAAATTATAAAGGAATAAATATTGAGTATTATTATTCAGGAAAAGGGGAAAATACAATATTAATTTTACCTCATATATCCAGTCTATTTAACCAAGAAATGGCATTTCATCTTATTATAGATTTAGAAAATAATAATAAAGTATTGGCTCCTGAACTTTGTAATGTTAATAATATCAATGAAATTGCTGATATAATGAATTATATATTGGAAAAAGAAAATATTACTAATGTTATTATTTATGGTCAATCAGGATCTGGAATTACAGCTCAAGTGTTTTTTAATCGATATTATAATAAAGTTAAGGGAATGATCCTTGTAAATACAATAGCACCCAGAAATAATACCATAACTAACAGCATCTTGTTAAAAATGATTAAATTATTTCCAAGCTTTTTATTAAAATATATTTTTAAAAAGAAATTTTCAAAATATTCTAAGAATATAAGCATACCTGAAGAATGTATTCCGAGAATCAATTTTTCTAAATTATTATTGGAAAAGTGCTTTCTTGAACGTTTTTCAAAAAAGAAATTATTAAAAGAATTAGAATATATTTTACAATTTAATAATGAAATAATATTATCGTCAAAAGAATTACCAAACTGGAATGGAAGTATTCTAATAATAACAAGTGAAGATGATGCCGGCTATGAAGACAGTAAAAGATTAGCAAGTACGCTTCCTAATGCTGATATTTTTGTATTTGAAACTGGATATGGCCATCTTGCACCTGCGATAAAATCAGCAGAATTTTATTTAAAGATAAACGAGTTTATAAAAGCTCTATAAATAATAGATAAACATTATATTATAAAAGGCAACACTGCCTATAACAAGATAGGATTTAAGGCATAGTGGAGCAAAAAAAAGGGATGCAGTTGAATAAACTACCTCCGATTTTTCCCCAAACAATTCTCCCCCAAACAAATATGAATCGTAACCTCCCCTGTAACATGACAATAAACAATCGGAGGAATATTTGCATTAATTTATTGAGTAACATAATATGAATCCACATAATATTTTTTTACCTAAAAAAGTTCTGATTTAGCTGAAGACGCCCAGTTCAAATTCATTTGATGACTTGCAATAAGTATCCTTCCTGTTAGTAGATTCTTGCACTACTTAGTTATTATTGAAGCATGTTTATTGCAAACTCTAACTGTATATCTCTCCCGTTTGCAAGATCTTTTTTTGTTTGTTCAACCAGGATATCCGGTGCAATACCAACCCATTCCCAGGGTAATCCATCATAACGTCGAAAATCCGCCGTGCCAACCAAAATTTTTTTCCCACTTGGCAGTTTATATTCAGCGGGAACATCAACAGTAGACCCTGCAGATGCTCCGGCTGTTGTATCCCCAACAACTGTAACTGTTGATATCTGTTTCATCATTTCAGGGAAATAATCACCTGAACTGACACATACACCATTGATTAAAACAACAACCGGATTAATATATTGAAAAGGGCCCTGAGGCTCAAGAGGTGGTAATTGGATCGGTTCACCAAGTAAATAATATTCAGGTTTTTCAAGTGGGGAAGTTATAAACCGGCTGACAACTGTTTCGACTTGAGAAAATCCACCCCCGTTGTTATGCCGGATATCCAATATAAGCGCTTTTGTATCTTTAACATAATCCAGTGCTTCATAGAAAGGGTTTTTAAAGTTCTCAACATTGAAGCTGCCAATATAAATATACCCGATATTCCCGGGAATTACTTCATACTCAAAATTCCCTTCCCCATTGATTCTTAATTCCTTGTCAAAATAGTTCCTGACAACAACAGGATCGTATGCATATTGATCTTTCACCCATCTTGGCGCCTGACAGGTCTCAATCATTTTACCTCCACCAGTTTTTATATGCACATGCATATCTTTTAATTCACCCAGCATATCAATCAGTACTGTATATATTTCATCTCCTTTGGATTGCTCTGCCCTGGGTTTGTAAATCAGGTATATACTATCCCAATTAATCTTCTTAAATTCAAGATAGGGATAAATGGTATTTACCCTTTCCCAGGCTGCTTCAAAATCTTCTGCATTATTATTTGATCCTGCTGGTTTTACGATCATATCTTCACAGCCTGTCAATATAATGGCAGAGGTCAATAGTATCAGTATTTTTGCTTTTACCATTATTAAAATGTATAGTTTAATGAAATGATCAAATTATTGCTGGATGCAATATATGGATCCCATTTATGAATGCGTAAAAGATCAAATCTATATCTCAATGCAGCTGAAACTCTATTTATCAGGTAATAGCGCATGGAAAGGTCAAAATCAAATTTTGTTGCGGTAAAAACAGTGAGTAAAGTAGGACCCGGTTCATTCTCATATTTTCGTTCATCATAGTCCTTCCCTGAAAACGAAAGCAAATTTGATCGTAAAAAGCCTTCTATGCTGAGTTTTTTATTTACCGGGTAGATAAATTCAGTGTTAATCCCTAAAGAACCAATAATACCAAAGGTTTTAGGAGAAATGAATGTCCCTGGCTGTCCGAAATTGTATTTTATATCATAATAGAAAAATTGAGCTGAAGGTCCCAAATAAGCATATACATTTCTTGAAAGCAATGGAAAACTTCCAATAGCAAAAATAAAATCCTGATTAAAAACAAATTGCATTACTTCTGCAGATATCCTGTTATTTTTAATATTGGCTGAATTTCGATACTCAAACTCTAAATGGTATGCGTTTATATTATGAAACCGTACCCATTCCAAATTAAAGTATGGCAAAGTACCTGAATATTTCTCTTTTGATATATATTCATCCTTTTACGGAATATAAACCCTGGCCATATCCAACCAGAATACCTGATGGAAATACAGTTTTATTGTTTACGGTGTCCTGTCCTGGCGATTCCAGAGTCAATAAAAGTATGCAGACAGAAATGATGATTCTTGATTTGGTTTTCACAGGTTCGTAGTTTATTGTTAAGTTACATGTAAGATCGCTTATAACGGTCATGTGATTGTGAAATGTGATATCTCATAAAATCTACCTGGATAAGCTGTTATATTACATATTAAAAGAGCACAGATTAAAAAATGAATGATAAAATATTAAGACAGATATTTTCGATTTTTCACTCAATAATCATGCAACTTAATTTAAACTGCTGAATTTCAATGTTTTGTAATTCTTAATATTGAATCCAAGATGTTCATTTTCGAACAAGACTGTTTAAAAACGTACAACCAATTTATTTTCCCTTGATATGATGCTTTCATTGGAACTAAGACAGGAAACTAATAATGTCCGTTAATTCATACTAAAAGATTAGTCTTCATAATATTAGATTTAGAAATTAACGCATATGAAATAATCATGCGGTTATTTCCTCAAAATTCGCTAACATAACATATAACGCGTTGTGCGTTTAAAAAAGCTAAGTAATTGAATCATATATTGTTTTGTAGAGCCGCGCCGCGGCGCGGCTCTACAAATTCCTCATTATTAATATCGTCGGTTTAAACGCACAACGCGTTATATATATATAAATGGTAAATAGAGTAATTTTATCTGAAATCAAAGCTTATTATTTACTGGATTGGTCTGGATTTTTCTGACGATAAATAGTCAGGGAAAAAAATAAACTTTCATAACAGAAAATTCTGCATTGTTAATAGTTTTACATGATGAACATAAGCTGGAATCCATATGATGTTCATCATGACAGGTTTTTACCAGGGAAATTGCCCTATGCCCCTTTACAAAAATGATATCATTAACCGGCTAAAAAAGGATGATCTGAACGCTCTCCAGCATCTTTTTGATTTTTACTATAAAGAATTGGTACGCTTTTCCATAAAACTTGTTATGAATAAAGAAATTGCAGAAGAGATCGTACAGGATGTTTTTATCCGCATATGGGATAACCGGAAAACTATTATCATTGGGAAATCTATCGATGCATATTTATTTGCTTCAGTTAAAAACGGATCAATCAATTATTTAAAAAGTAAATATGCCAGAATCCGTTTTGTTGATCTGGATGATTCAGGGGATTTACCGGTATATCAAACAGCTGAAGATGATTTTATTACAGAAGAGCTTAAAAAAGCCCTCTATCAGGCTGTTCATTCCCTCCCCCCAAAATGTAAAATCATATTTAACCTGTCGAGAAACGCAGAATTATCCAACGAAGAGATAGCCAGACAATTAAACATTTCGAAAAAAACTGTTCAGACTCAAATTGGCATTGCCATTCAAAAAATTAAACACACCCTGAAAGACCGGTGGGAGAATATTCCTTACTGAAAAATTATTCAGCTCCTTTTAAGCATTTCCTGAAAATTCTTGTCATATAAGTAGAAGCACAAATCGTTGTGCAATTAAAATAACAAAGTAATTGAATCATGGATTTTTTACAAAGTCTTATCGTGGTTGGGGAAAGAAAATCAGTGTTTATCAATATCGTCAATTAAATTTTATTAAATAGTAGAAGTGTTATTTAATTCTGTTCAATATGAAAGATGAAAGACTCATATCCTATCTTAAAAATGATTTACCGGGAAATGAGATGATCGAAGTTAAAAACTGGATCAATGCTTTGCCGGAGAATGAAAAATATTTTAACAGGATAAAATTCGTATGGGAAAACACCTCTTTCGACGATCAAAACATCGAAATCTCATCCGGGGAGGCATGGGAACGTATTCATTCTTCGATCAACGGCGAAAGGACAGATCATTCATCAAACATCCGTCTTGGCATTGCAGCATTCATGAGAATTGCAGCCATATTGATCATTCTGATCAGTATTGGTGTTTTAATCACATGGATCATCAGACAAAACCAGGATGCTGAGATTGAATGGATCAGTGTCAATACAACATCTTCCACAAATGACTTTCTTTTACCTGACGGAAGCCATGTCTGGCTGAACAATCATTCAGAAATCAACTATCCTGTGAAATTCACAGGAAATTCCCGCGAAATGAATCTAAAAGGGGAAGCCTTTTTTGATGTTAAGAACAACAAAAAAAAGCCTTTTATCATTCATGCCGCAACATCAGAGATCCGGGTACTGGGTACAAGCTTTAACGTGAAAACAGGACGGACAACACCTGAGGTTATTGTGACGGTCGTTTCAGGAAGCGTATCCCTGTGCGATTCATCCAATACAGAGAATAAAGTCATTCTCGAACCGGGAGATCAGGGTCTTAACTTCCCGGATGCAGGGGGATTGGCAAAAAAAGAAAACGATGACGCCAATTTCATGGCATGGAAAACGGGCATCCTGATATTCGAAAACATGTCCCTGGAAAACGTATGCAAAGCTTTGTCCGCTTATTATAACAGGCCTTTTATGCTGGATAATGAAGAAATACTGAAAGATAAAACTCTTACCGCAACATTTGATCATAAAAATATTGCGGAGATTCAGAAAATTCTGGAAATCACACTTGATATTTCCTGTGAAACTGATAAGGATACCATTACGCTTTCTGCCAATTAATTACAGATTTGCTTACATGAATATAATGAATATAAAAACAGCAATGATTCCCGGTTCAACTGACGAATCAGGATCCATAAAAGGAAAGTCTGTTCAAAAACGTTTCAAGCTTTTAATCTTTGTCATCCTTACGGCATCTTTCATATGCCATAATACCCTGGGACAAATAGGTGAAATTTTGTTAGACAGGCAAATAAACCTGACAAAGTCGGAAGGCACCATCCAGGAAATACTGACTGAATTAACCAAACATCATCAAATAAATCTGTCATATGATCCCGGAATTATACCATTGCAAAAACAGGTAACATTGACATCCAGGAAGCAGAGCCTGGCCCTTATATTAATCCAGCTCTTCAGCGGGACGGAAATCAAGTTCACGGAATATGATGATCTGATTATTCTGTCGAAGCTTAAAAAATATACTGCCAGCGGTTTCATCGAGGCTAAGGAAACAGGAGAAAGACTGATCGGTGCAACCATATTTGAATATCATTCTCAAAAAGGAACGGTTTCAAATAACTATGGATTCTTCAGCCTCACTGTGACAGAAGGAGAAGTCATATTAACTGCCTCTTATGTGGGATATGAGTTTGACAGTCTGAAATTCATACTTGAAAAAGACACTTCAATAATCATTAGATTGATTCCGGGAGCTAAGATTGAAGAAGTTTCCATCACATCACAATATCTCAGAAGAGAAATAAACAGTTCCGATATAAGCATAAACAAGATCACGATAAGCTCCATTAACAATCTCCCCACTTTGTTGGGTGAGGGTGATGTTTTAAAAACAATGCAGTTTTTACCCGGGATACAATACGGATCAGAAGCTTCATCAGGTCTGGTTGTCAGAGGGGGCAGCCCCGAACAGAATCTGATACTGCTTGATGGAGTACCTATCTACAATTCCAATCATGCCTTTGGCTTATTTTCGGTATTTAATTCCGACGCCATCAAAAATTTATCCATCATCAAAGGAGGATTCCCTGCACGTTTTGGAGGCAGATTATCATTTGTGATTGATGTAAGGATGAAAGAAGGGAGTACAAAAAGTTACCATGGAAGTTTCACTCTCGGCACGATTGCCTCAAAATTTAACCTGGAAGGACCCATCATTAAGGATCAATCATCATTTATGATTACTGCCCGCCGCACGTATGTCAATCTGTTCCTGCCCAAATCATTTAAGGAAGATAGTAATATCCCGGGATTTTATTTCTATGATATCAATTCAAAAGTTAATTACCAGTTGACAAAGAAAGACCGGCTTTATTTAAGTTTTTATCTTGGCCATGACCATTTTATTGAAGAAGAAAGGTTTACAAATGATGACGGATCCTATACCGACAATGAGAACGCAATGGCAGACTGGGGTAACAGAATATTCCTGATTCGGTAGAATCATCTGTTCAATACCAAACTTTTCAGCAACCTGTCAGTGCTTTTCAGTAAATATGGATTGAAAATTGATATCAATGAAGATGAGAAAGAATATAATTATTACAAATACCAGGCACACATTTATAATTCAGGTATTAAGGATATATCGATGATACTGGATTTTGATTATTATCCTGTTGCAACACATAATATAAAATTTGGTGCAAATTACATCTATCACACCTTTAACCCCGGTAAATTAAGGAAAGTCACAACAGAATATTATTATATAGATGGTGTGAAGACATACCCGGTATCCGGTAATGTGGACGATATCACCCGGAACGATCCGGTTTATGCAAATGAATTCAGGGCTTTCGTTGAAGACGATTTTATATTGTTTAAAAAACTGAATACCAATATCGGGATTCATTATTCAGGTTTTTCCGTAGAAGGGCAATATTATCATTCTCTGGAACCAAGGATTTCCGTTAGCTATCCTGTAATTGAAAATTTAGCTGCGAAAGGTGCTTATTCGAGGATGAAACAGTATATTCATCTGTTGACCCACTCCGGCATGGGTCTCCCGACAGATCTGTGGCTGCCGGTCACGTCACTGATAAAACCACAGTATTCTAACCAGTATACTGCAGGTATGGTTTATATTATAAATGACAAATATAAACTGAATATTGAAGGTTACTATAAATCCCTGCATCAGATATATGGGTACAGGGAAGGGACAGATTACCTTGCTGCCAATAACAGCTGGGAAAAGAATATTGAGATGGGCAAAGGACAATCCTATGGCGTTGAATTTATGCTGGGAAAATATACGGGGAAACTTGGAGGATGGTTGTCATATACATATTCAAAAACGAACC
>CAZGOR010000101.1:7762-11237 GCA_964527875.1 uncultured Bacteroides sp.
AACCGGGAGTTTGAGGAGATAAATAATGGAAGACCTTTTCCCTATAAATACGACCGGATGCACCAGGTGAGTGCAGTCATGAAATATGCTTTTAACGCAAACCTGTCTGTAAATGCCAGCTGAATCTATTCCACCGCAACAGGTGCGGCCATGCTCAGCCTCGAGGAAAAGATTCTACTGGCAGCCATGGAGGAAAAACCTCCATCACGATTGAACACGAAGCCATCCGGTAAGATGCCGATGGGAAAGATCGGTAATCTGGAAATAAGCAGAATGATATGTGGCGGAAATGTGCTTTCCGGATATGCTCACTCCAGGGACCTGGTCTATGTTTCCAGCTTGATGACACATTATAATACCGAAGAAAAGGTCATGGATACGCTGGAGTTATGCGAGGAGCACGGTATCAATACATACCTGATAAATCCCACAGAAAGCACAAAGAGTATGTTGAAAAAGTACTGGAATAACCGGGGTGGCAAAATTCAATGGATAGTAGACTCCCGTCCCGATCCGAAGGATATCAAGACACGCCTGAAGATGGCGATAGACGCCGGAGCGTCAGGTATCTATGTTAACGGCGAATGGGCCGAACAGTGGGTAAATGATGGGAAAGTAGAAATGCTGGGGAAAGTTGTAGATTTCGTCAGGGAAAACGGTCTGATAGCAGGCATTGGAGGGCACATGTTGTCCGTAGTTGTAGAATGCGAAAAGATAGGGATCAAACCCGATTTCTATATGAAAACTCTGCACAGTAAGAACTACTGGTCTGCCGGACACGCAGAAGAGCATGACAATATCTGGTGCAGGAAGCCGGAGGAGACAATTGAATTTATGAAAAAAGTCACTGTTCCGTGGATCGCCTTCAAGGTCTTAGCCGCAGGGGCAATAAACCCAACGACCGGATTCGAGCATGCGCTTCAAAACGGTGCTGATTTCCTTTGTGTCGGGATGTTTGACTTTCAGGTAGCAGAAGATATAAATATCTTCAAAGAATTATTCGCAAGAGGCATAAAGAGAGAGCGTCCATGGAGAGTATGATTCTTATGAAGGGGAACGCGACCTCTCTAACCAGTCAATCCTACGTATCCCAGTTTCACTGCGCTCCATTAAGAAAGGTTATTACAACGTTATCCTGCTAAAGATTTTACATGTAAATGTGAAATATTTTCGTGCCTTAAATTTCACAGGGTTCACCCTGTTAAATGCAAAGCAATTTTGCCTGCAAAAAATTATTTCACAGGGTAAACTTTTTCCTTGCTCAATGCAAATACACTGCATCCAACTTTCCACATTTTACCAAAACTTAGTGCTCCCCTTTCTTTCCCATCTTTACCTTGAATAGAGAGGGGGCCGGAGGGTGATTTAATAAAATAACAATGTAAATATTAACAGAAATACTCCAAACAATTAACAAAATTTCCTTCCTATAGTTCGAATCCTTGGAATAACTAAAGAAATTATTTCTCGCACCTGCCTGCTGGCAGGCAGGGATTAACGCTGATAAATAGCGCAGATTTACGCAGAGTTGTATCGAAATATGAATTATTCGGAAGCTAATTTGCTGATGGTTTCAGGTTCTCGGGATGGGTGTGAATTATGAGTCTGAGTGTGATGGGAAGTTCTGCCGATTGCCAATTTTATCTGCCGGAACTTTGGTGAAGGCAGACGGCAGCCACTCTTACGTTGATTGATACAGAAAAGTCCGGTTGCCAACCGGACACATTCAAAAGCATTAGGCGAGACAGAAAAGCCCATCTGGTTATTCTTTTTTAGAGAAGGAATTTCGGAGAAGGATTTTTATTTTTAGTTATTGTTGATTTTCACGATTTTGTTTGAATATTCATTTTTCAAGTACTTTTGATCATAAATGAAAAAAGATGATGCAACCCTGGTTTGACGAAATAGCAGAAATAAGAAAATATTATGAGATCATTAAGGATAAAATCCCCGATTTAGGAAATGAATTAGAGCAATTGATTAAAACAGAGGACTAATTCAAACGTGTAGATATTTTTTATCCTACATCGAGAACCAGTAGTTAAGCTTTATCAGGAATATGTTGTTTGGAAATACATCCCGGAGATAACTGTAAGAATCACCGAGTGATTCATCTGAATAAGTAGTCCTTCCTGTACGTTCACTCGACCATACCAGGTAAATAAATGAGCCAAGCCTGTATTCCCATCTGGCAACCAGGTTGGAACGGAACTGATAGAAATTGAAATCCGGATTATAAACAGCATAATCGGGAATCATGTCATTATTCTCATCAAAACCATATGTGTTACCTGATATAATGGGATTTGAAAAATTGGAAAAACGTTCATTGAAATCTTCTGCTTCAGGATCCGTGATGCGCTTGAAATCTGAATAGGTGCCACGGGAGACAAACGGACTCCCGTAATACTGCACAGATAACTCCGGCGTCAGGTTCAGGTCAAGCCTGAAGGTAAATCCCAGGGTTTGTTGGTCAATTGTACCAAGGATATATCTTTTTTCCGACAGATAATTGGTTTCTGAAACATATTGAAGTAGATCATAATTCTCAGAATAGTTTGCCGACAGGTTTATTTTCAGGATATTTACCGGCCGGATTATGATTCCTGGTTCAGCTTCCCAACTTGTAGCGCAATTATTTGCAGATTTTTCAAATCTTCCCATAAGGGTTGCGGCAACTTTTTTCGAACGGTCTGTGTTTGCAAAACCAAATGCTGTAATATTTCCGGGCATCATCATATCCGGTCCTCCCCTTAAAATCCTGGTATCAAAAGCCTTTGATTGGTAAATTAAATTCGCTGAGAATCTCCATTGATTCATAAATTCCGAAGTAAAAGAAAGATGTCCTCCCGAACCAAGGTATGTACCATTAAAGTTCCAGGAGTTGAACTGCGCCAGGGTGATGTCGTAAGTCCTGAAGATCGAGACAGGTTGATTTACAAAGTATGATATTATGTTTTGGTTTTCAATTTCATCTGCCTGTCGCATATAACCCAGATCGTTGAATTCCAGACCCGGTGAAAGCCATGTGACACCTGTTGAATAGCGCCAGAAACCTTTTGATTTCTTCCCGATCCTTATCGTGCCTCCGAAACCGCCCAGGCTGGTTCTGGTAGTGTCATAATCGAGGTAATCTGCACCGGGACGCTGATAATAACGTGCGGATGACTCCTGCAGTGCGGTAATTGCTTTATTATTGCCGTTTAACAGGCTGCCCAGCAGTTTCCCTTCCACAAAAAACTCCTTATCTCTCCAGTGGTGCAGTATATCGAAACCGCCGGCATATGCATTATTGCTGAGAAATTCAAGGTGACTTTCGTCAATAACACGGTTTACAGATGTAATCATTCCGCCCACAAAAGTATTGCCAGCATTATATCCCTTCTGTATCCTTGCGACAGTATAACTGGTAAGCGGTTCGACTTTCTTTTTGCTCCTGTTTCCCGATGTATCGCTGAGCCTGGCAAATTCATTT
>CAZGOR010000102.1:0-11236 GCA_964527875.1 uncultured Bacteroides sp.
GCATTAACGCTTCAACGACTTATTCCAGTCCAAACGCATAAAATACTTCGCCCGGATAATTTTCATAGATCCCTTCTAACATCACACCTCCCTTTGCATCATTCAGCTCTTTTTTCAATTCATCAACCGAATTGATTTTTACCTTATTAACACCGGTGATGATGAATCCTTCCCGGATATCGGTCTGGCTTCTCAGAATACCATTATTTAGTTCTTTAATCATCACTCCTCCTTCAATACCCAGCTCCCTTGCTTTTTCTTTATCTATTGTTTCAAAGGAAGCGCCCAGAACGTCCAGGATATCCTGCTTTTCTTTTGCTATCAGTTTTTTCACACCTTTCTGGTTGGCCAGGACAACATTATAAGATAATTCTTTACCATTCCGGTTCACTATAACAATCACTTCATCTCCGGGGCGGTGTCTTCCTATCTGTTCGAGCAGATCAGCAGATTTAAGGATGGGGTTATCATCCACCTTCACAATAACATCTCCGGGTTTGATCCCTGCCTTCATGGCAGCACTGTTTTCAGTAAGGCTGTCAACATAGGCACCTTCCGTGATCTTAAGGTTTTCCTTTTTAACCAGTTCACCGTCAATATCGCGGATCAATACTCCCAGAAAGGCCCGCTGAACCATTCCGTACTTCATAATATCTTCCACAACCTTGCTGACAATATTTGCAGGTATGGCAAATCCATATCCCATATAAGTTCCGGTCTGACTAACTATAGCTGTATTGATCCCGATCAGTTCGCCGTTCATGTTGACCAGCGCACCACCACTGTTCCCCGGATTAATGGCAGCATCCGTTTGTATAAAGGCTTCAATGGCAGATTTGTCATTGATGATGTTTATGTTCCGGCCCTTTGCACTAATAATTCCTGCAGTGACTGTCGAGTTCAGGTTAAACGGATTACCAACGGCGAGAACCCATTCACCCACCTCCACATTATCGGAATTACCCAATGGCAAAGACTGCAGTCCATCACCTTTTATCCGAATCAATGCAATATCGGTGGATGGATCGGTGCCAATAATTTTTGCCTTAAAAACCTCATTATCATGTAATGTTACCTCTATTTCATCAGCATCTGCCACAACATGATTGTTGGTAACAATATAACCATTGCCGTTAATAATCACCCCTGAGCCGGTGCCCTGTTGAATATACGGCTGCGGCTGCATCCTTTCCTGCCTCTGCCGTGGTGGTTCACCAAAGAAAAACTCAAAAAAATCATCCCCCCATAAATCACCGAAAGGATCATAAAAATATCGCCGGTTGCCAGCTACTATTTTCCTCGTCGATTTGATATGCACAACCGAATTCATGACTTCTTTTGATATACCTGTAAAATCGAGAGGAACAACTTCACCGCTCTCTTTTACGGTATAAACAGCCCTGTGTACAGGCAAACTGTTTTGCCCTTTTGTTATGATCAGCCCGGGCTTATTCATCCCGGTTATCATAAAAACCGCGATCGTAAGTGCACTTCCAATAATGGAAGCAGCTACCAGCTTAAGAAACCTTTTCATTTTTTAGTCCTCCTATAAAATTTAAATTAATGCGCGTCCGATATAGACTTTGTTATTACTTTTTTAGCCTGATATATTCTGTTGGAATATTGGATTATTGGAATGCTGGATTGTATTATACCTTGGTTTATCCATTCTTCCATCATTCCATTCTTCCATTTTTAAATATTTAACCGGTTTACAACTCATCACAATCTTCAATAAACCTGGTTTGATCACACCGGATGATCGGATAAAATTCCAGATAAACAATCAGAACAAACGTTACAAAAATCAACGAATAAATAATTGTATTGATAGTGTTCATTTAAAAAGGCTTTGTTTCGGATACAAAATTATATTCACAATAATCCTTTACGTTCAGTTTTCATGTTAAAGATTCTTAAAGGAATGTTAAAAATTCTTAAAGGAGGGATTAGGTTTTACATTGGTTATGTACAACTTAATAAAATAATTTATTGTGCTATTAAATCAAAGACACTTGGATTTGAATTTTTTACGGGGTTGTATCACGGTGCGGTCCTGGAAAAAATCTATAATTCAATTATTCAGGTTTTTCCATCCCACAACAGTTTAATATCTAATATTTTATACCAAGTTTTTTACCTGATTTAAACGGTTTTTTCTTTAAAGCATGGATTTGTATTGCCAGGAAAGAGGAATTTTTATAAATTACAAACCTGGTATCAATTACAGATCTTGTCATATGAATAAATATTGGAAATAACATGCAAAAAATCTTTCTAACTGTATTATCTTGTTTTTTATCCGTGAATCTTATTTTGGGACAGCACAAACCTTTTCCCCGGAACATTGATTTTCCATTTGGATACATGCCAGCAACTGTTACATATGCTGATGCCCAATATGAATACAACAGGTGGAAAACTTTGTATCTTGTCACATGTAATGATATGTATCGTGTTGCGACCACCGACAATGAACAGACACTCTCTGAAGGGATGGGTTATGGCATGCTGTTAACGGCCTATTATGGTGAAAAAGATTACTTTGACGGATTATTGGAATTTTATAAAAGCAAGCGAACTTCCACGGCAAATGGTCTTATGGCCTGGAATGTCACATGTGAAGGCATCAACGATCCCAATTGTGCAACAGACGGGGATATCGACGTAGCCTTTTCCCTTATTGTAGCATATAACCAATGGGGCGGGAAATATCTCGAAGAAGCCAGGGATATCCTTGGTAAAATAAAATCCTCGCTGATGGTTTCATGTGGTGACACAATATATGCCTTAAAACCCGGAGTAGGATGGGGAGGATGCCACCTGACAGATATTTCCTATTATCCGGCAGCCTACTTCAGAATATTCGCCGAAATAACAGGTGACACGAGCTGGAGCAATCTTGCAGACGATACATATACCATACTGAATGCGGGGGCACACGAAACAACAGGCCTGGTGCCGGACTGGCAGTCTGTTGACGGAATGCCCGGCGGTGATCCGCCACAGCCAGACAGGATAGGTTTCTACCGGTATGATGCCAGCAGAGTCCCATGGCGGATCGGCCTCGATTATCTCTGGAACGGCAATGCACTTGCGCTTGAGTGGTGCAGGAAAATTGCCGACTGGGCCAATGGAATAGGTGCAGCCAATATCGTGGATGGATACTATCTTGATGGGAGTGTACAGGGACAATACCATAACAGCTCTTTTGTCGGTGGATTTACAATCGGAGCCATGTGCAACAGCCAGGATATGGTTGATAATTTTGCCGGTGAACTGAAAACTTTGAGCGACCAGCACTATTTTAACCTGTCGGTAAAGTGTCTGTATTTATTGACCGCAACAGGAAATTTCTGGAAACCCGAAACTGAATTTACTGAAGTGACAAGCATTACGGTGACTGCTGAAAATGGTGTGGATACTGTCTCAATTGATCAGGACACGATTCAGATGGAAGCACATGTTTTTCCTGACAGTGCTTTTAATAAATCGGTTGAGTGGGCCATTGTAACTGGTACCGGGATAGCCACCATCAGTGAAAGTGGTTTGTTAACCCTTTTGGATGAAGGAACCGTTATGGTTGCTGCAAAAGCACTTGACGGTTCTTTTGTCACCGGGGTGGCAACCATTACAATTATAAGCGGGGAATCATCTGTTGCTTCTTTTCATCAACCGGACATAACTTATTCTCCCAATCCTTTTGATAACACGTTGTATATAGATCATGCACATGCGGTAACAAAAATTGAAATATTGGGAATAAACGGGAAAGTTTTGACGACAATCCGTAATAATTCGAAAAATAACCTTGCTATTAATACATCCGGTTTGATTGAGGGAATATATATCCTGAAAATAAATACTGCCGACGGTTCGGTTTATAAGTATAAAGTCATTAAGCAATAAAAGTGAGGTAATACACAAATGCACCCGGTTGGCCGGCATTCTTTAAATCCGCTTCAAAATATATGAAATAATCATTATCAATTACCAGGACATTGTACACTGGTGTTCTTTACATAATCCTTAAGCCATTTCATCGACCTGCGTTCTGAACCATCGCTCTTGATCAGATAAGAATCTTTCCTCCATATCCTTCCCTGAATATAACCCCACAGTGTTACACCGGCAACACCTGGATGTTCCCAGATAACGGGGAATTGTTCCTTGTATTTCAGATATTGCAGTGTATCATCGGCAATATTGACATCATATTCTGTAACATAAATGGGTAATCCGGTCTTTGCAAGCCTGTCAAGATTTGCTCTCATAACAGCTGTATCAGCATCCTCAAGAAAATGTCCCTGTAAACCGATACCATCGATCAATCCTCTCGCTTGTAATGTATCAATAATTGTAAGATACTGATCTGTTGTTTGAGTACTGCTCATGATCCTGTATTCGTTCAGGTGCAATTTTGCATTGGGGCAATATTGCCTGGCTTTTTCAAAACACCATATGACCCAATCCCATCCTGAGGCACCACTGCCTCCCAGTGCATCACCATAGGAAGGATATTCATGCAGGGGCTCATTGACAACATCTATAAAATCAGCTTGCGGGTATCTCTCTCCAAAAAGCCTGATCCACTCTTCCACCTCTGCTCTTTGTTCATCCTGCGGGAGAGAATCAATCCATCTGGGCTGTTGTTGTCCCCAGACAAATGTATGCTCTCTGAAGGGCAGTCCATAATCCTTCGCATGGTGATATGCACGGTCAAGATTATCCCAGTGCATACGATCCCTCCTAAATTCAACAGATCCCCACTTACCGGCATTCCCCGGAGTAACCTGATTCCAGTAGTCATTAAAAGATGACGGTATACCGAAGCCAACAATATTACCCAGGAACTTACATTTTCCGGCAGCTAACTGTGCATTCAACTGAAAAGATAACAAAACAAAAAGCAAACCTGTCACCAGGGCTTTCAGGATCTTTGAATTCACTGTTACAATTTGTATTTGCATCTTAATTGTTTTTTAAATAATTGAGACGGCTCTGAAAAGTAATATTCCTGGGATTAAAGCTTCATAAGTTACTGATTCTTATTAAGAGGTTGTCTATAAAGTCCATTAATTTCCATTTCTTGCACCTGTTGCGAGAAGCCTTTAAAAACTTTTCAAACAACCTCTTATATTAAATCGTTATTAATCAAATTTTTAGTCCAATATTATGATGTTTAAACCACTTTTCTGAGCAAACTCATAATTATAATCTTTCATAATAAATTATGTCTGTATTGGTGATCCTGAATATCTCAATCGACCTTAAACACCCGGTATGAATGTGGTTTCAGGGAAAATGTGAACCTTGTATCCTTGCCATCTGCTGACCGCATCCAGGGCATATCCCTAGAGTCCTGTTCAGCCATGATTGTTTCTCCTGTGACAATATCGGTTATCCTGGTAAACTCAGTATCTGTCAAAACACTGACTTCAGTTGTCTCATCAAGGAATGATTCCACAATAAAACTATGATTATCATATACAAACAGGCTGATTTTCCCCGGAGCTTCAAGGCGTACAAATAGGTTTTTTGTAAGTATTTGTTTTATTTCGGATAATACTTCAACCGGAAGATCATAAATATCGGCAAAATTTTCAGGAATGGTTAACACATACAATGTCCCGTTGGCATAATCGGCCATATGCAGGAAAGGCCATCCAAGGCCGGCATCCATACCGGAAATGATCTCCCACGAATCGTTTGTCAGATAGTTGATCTGGGGTATCATGATCTCATCATTACACGAATACTGACCTCTCCAGCCAACGGAAAATTCTTTTACAAGTGCTTTTCTGTCGGTATATCTCAGTTCGGCAATATCTCTGATACCTTTATCCTGCAGTGCTCTCAGCAGTCCCGATGTGATCATCACATCTTTACCGTTAACCAGTTGATTCCTGATCTTTTCCACAATCTCCGGATCGAATTTGGCACTTTCTGTAAGCAATATCATGCTATCCTCTTCCGGGAATTCGGGAACAATATCTATGGGAATACCTGCCATGCCGAGATATGTCTGAAGAAAATCCTCACCTGTTGAATGATAAGGCTTGTAGCTTTTCACACCAACGGGATTACCCAGTTCTCCGAGGAACCGGTCAACTTTCTCAAAAGTATACCCGGCGGCCCTTGCAATGGTAGTTGGTGTTACAATAACGCCATCACTTAATTCATAAGGTTTGATCATTTCATCATAGCTGAAGCTTGGGTATTCATCCTGCCATGGTGCCCTGTCTGCTTCGCGGAGTTTACGCTGCATCTGGCGGATATCGAAGAGGGTGATCTCAGGTGCTTTGGCAAAAAGGGTCAGCCATAGTTGTTCTGCATACCGGTCCAGGAACCTTGACCCGCCGGTGTCGACCCAGCCGCCACCGTTACCGCCCGGCTTGATATTTTCAAAATAACGAAAGATCAGGTATCCGTGATACTGTTGTAAATGTTGGTTGCTGAGTACCGGATCACGTGTTTCCGTGCCGGTATACAAACCGTCAAATACCGGGGGCTCTGTTTCAAGGTTAAAGCCAAGGCCCTGGAAGTGTTCATACCAGTTGGGGTACTTGATGACCACCTTCACATCAGGATTCACAGCCTTCGCCGGTTTAATGATCAGTTCCCTCGCAGCTTCATCAAGCAATTCCAGCCTGTATTCCGTCCAGCTCCTGTCACCTTTCTGCTGTATACAAAGCTCACATTTGCAGTTAGTAAAGAAAAAATCATCCAGGATCACCTCATCGAAAAGACCGGCGGTATACTCGACAATCTCCCTGACTCTTGCACGGTGCTCAGGATCGCTGTAACAGAAAGTCTCAAACCTGTTTTGTTCATTTACTGTAAGTGTTATACCCCCGGCAACCTCAACATCACGGTCTTCAAAAAATTTCCGGGCAATTTCAATGGTTTCCTTCTCCACAACGAGCATATCCCTGTGAGTTTCAAGATAAATTTTATCAACATGCACCTGCCTGGTGATCTCATCCCATACCGGTTCCAGCCAGTCAAGATCACTCATCTCCTTCACCTCATATGCACGGGCATAAACGGCTACTTTAAAGTTATTGTAACCATCCTGGCAGTGGGATGACAGATTGATGAATAACATTAACATTAAAGGAATGAAGCGAGTAATACTTTTCATTATTAATCTTTTAAGTTTACTATTTATGCTTATATAAAAATGTGTATGTTTAGATTATTTGATAAATGTTTGTGTAATCAAACCAAAGATATTAATATTTAAATTTTTCAGTTGGATTGTACTATAACTAACTTTTATCTGCTTTTAAATATTTAGTTATTTCAATCACACAACAGGTCAAATTTTAAGTTCTTAATCCAGCTGGTATTCATCCTTAAACCCTCAATACCATTATTTGAATTCCTGGTAAATTCGATCAATACATCAGTCCCATTATATTTTGATTTGAAAGTACCTTCAAACAGGGCTAACATGGTATTACATTCACCATCCGGGCTGATGCATGATATTTTATTACCATTTGGTTTCATTTCACAATTCAACTCCAGTTCCGGACAATAGTATGTTCCGGCAAATTTTGAAACAGATACCTCATTATATTCTGCTTTTTTCTTTTTAGAATAAATCTCAGCCGGGTAAGTAAATGATTGCCAATACATTTTATATGATCCTCCGGTTGTTTTCTTAAACTGAATCCTGGTAAACCAGTTTTCAACACCAAAACTGATTGAATCTATCGGTATCATCCGTTTATTATTCATCCGGAGGGTACCATTTTCATATTTCACGTAACAATATTCCTTGCTTCTTTCATTAAAATACAAGCCCTCAAAGTTTTGTAAATATTCTCCGGGAAGGTTTACCAGTTTATCCGTTGCTGGCAACTTTTGCTTCTCTTCTGTAAACTCATCTTTTAAAAAGATATCTGCAATTTTTAAGGATGCTCTCCACGGGTCAGGACTTAAATCATCATAATTTGATAAACATATGACAGTAAACTCCTGGTCCGGAAAACGGACAATATCAGAACAAATCCCCTGAGTTCCCCCCATCCGGTCAATGACGACAAGTTCATTATATTTTGAAACCTCTAATCCGCCGATTGAGTAGTCAATTGATTGTCCACTGTTCAATTGACCCCTGGCGTACATCTTATCAATTATTCCGGGATTTCCTTTGCCTAATTTGTTGTTGTAAAAATTCTTATCCCAAGTATACAGATCATAAATATTCGTCATTATTTGGCCATCGCCGTAAGTTTCATATTTTATAAGATTTCTCCTGTACCCGTTTTCTGTTTTAGAATATCCCATTGTTCTGTTCTTATGATAAAAAGTATAATTATCATAAAGAAATGTGTTATTCATACCCAATGGAGTAAATATATTTTTTTGATAGAACTCTCTTAAGGCCATATCACTAATTCGTTCTATTATTTTGCCTGCCAGATAGAAACCGGAATTACAATATTGATAATAAGTTCCCGGTTCAAAATTCAATTCCCTCTGATTCAGTAATATGTCAAATACCTGTTTTTCATTATAGTTATGATTTTCCCAGTTTTGATTTTCAGAGCTGATTTCTTTAATACCTGTTAAATCCATTAAAGCATAGTGATCGCGAATACCGCTTGTGTGGGTTAACAGGTGCTTGATCAGGACAGGTTCATAACATTCCGGGAGCTCCGGGATATATTTTCTGATTTTATCATTAACAGATAGTTTTCCTGATTCTTCCAGTAACAGGATTCCAAAAGCAGTGAATTGTTTTGATGTTGAAGCAATATCGAAAAGCTTATCCGGACTATTGGGAATCTGATTTTCAATATCAGCCATTCCATATCCTTTGGCATAAATAAGTTTACCCTTATAAACAATTCCAAGGGCACAACCCGGAGTCGTCGAATCATAATCGATACATAACGCATCCACTTTATTCAGTTTATCCTGGTATTGATCTTTTTGATATGAATTACATCCTGTTAAGATTAATGACAGGATCAATACAGATATGCTGATTTTTAATGGTATGTCATTCATTCCAAAGAAAGTATTTAAGGTAAGTGATTAGTCATAAGTCCTTCGGAGGATATCTATCAACAATTCACTATGCAAATAAGGTTATATAATTTTGTATGAAGTTATAAAAATATGACTTTATCCATTCCGAAGAAATTAATTTACAAATCATTGACCTCACAGATATTTAATTTATTGAAGAAATTACATCTTTGAATTGTTTTGAAAGAAGATCTTTTTCTTCAGCAGAAAGCCAGGTAGTCTGAATGGAATCTATTATGAATCCGGTAATATCCTGTTTTGAAAAATTAAAATTATTTTCAAGCATTTCATATTCTTCAGCAAGGGAATTACCGAACATCTTCGGATCATCGGTATTGATTGAAAAAGGGATACCATATTCAATAAAAGTATTGATCGGATAATCTTTATAAGACGGAATCACCCCGGTTTTCAGATTTGATATCGGACATAATTCAAGTGGTATCTTGTTCTCTGACAAATATTTCAACAGGTTAACATCTTCTGCTGATCTTGTTGCATGTCCGATCCGCTCTACCCTCAATGCATGAATGGCTCCCCAGATACTTTCCTGGCCGGCAGATTCACCTGCATGCACGGTTGTTTTGAAACCGAATTCCCTTGCTTTTTCAAACAAATCAGAAAATGGTTCAGGAGGATAATGATTCTCACTCCCACCCAATCCGATTCCAATAACATCATATTCCCTGACTTCATTTATTTCGTATAATGTCTTCATTTCCTGTTCCGGCCTGTTATTACGTACAAAATCGACAATCAATCCGATCTTGATTTCTTTCACCTTATTTATTCCCTTATGGACTGAGTGGATGATTTCCTGGCCGGTCAGTCCATATTGTTTAAATGCTGAAGGGGATACGAAGATTTCAGCATATCTGATATTCTGGGATACCAGATCTCCGGCTACATCTTTTGCAATAAATTCAAAATCCTCATATTCTTTTAGAAACCGGTTTTTCCAGATCCATGTTTCAATAAAGTGGTTAAAATCCCTGTAAACAAATCTTCGTTCCAGATCGCTGTAAGAAGAGATATTGGGATCACCTCCATATTTTTGAATCAATTGCCACAATGATGAAAGCGGGATTGATCCTTCCAGGTGGAGGTGCAATTCTATTTTGGGGATTTGTTGATAAAAGGTCATCCTATGAAATACAAGAAAGTATAATTATAAATATACAAATATTTCTTAGGCTTGTATTATAACCTCTCTTTACTTATTTTATATAAACGTTATTGTGTCCTGGCTGTAAAGCCAGGTATATACTGCCGTCTAAGCTTGCGTTGAAGTTTCAGCGCAGGTGCATGACAGGCAGGCGGACTCTACAAATACAATCTTTACTTTCATCGTTCCTGATAAAAAACTATGCCATTGAGGTTCAATCAACGATTGTTGTGTCCCGGCTGGAAATTAATGTCATATGACATTAATTTCCAGCCGGCAGACTATCTACTCCCCATACAATGCCTCTGCTGCCAGCACCAGGAACATAAAGTTGGTAGAGCCGCCGCCCATTACATATTCGGTCTGTTGCCAGAAGAATGGCCATATTTTCAGCTCCGGGAGATCGGGACGGATCAATGCTGTCCCGGAGGCCACACCACCCGGTATGTAAGACCATTCGGCACGGTTGACACCATAAGCCACAGTTACGGACCGGGATCCTATCCCGGAGGCAAATGATGATATATTTTCCCCGGGATGAACACCGAGTATAAAGTTCAGGGCATTGACATAGTAATCATAAGAAGCAAGCTCCGGCCAGGCCTTGCAGAAAAAGTACTGCTCCACACCAAACCGTTGTATGGTCCATCCTGCTCCCCAGATATTCGGTTCATAAGGGACACCGAAGGGAGAGTTGCCTGCTTCTTCCTGCAGCTTTGCCTGGTATCCGGCCACTGCAACGGCCACGTCTTCCTTAAACTGCACATCTTCCAGCATATGAATGACATGACCTACTGCCCAGCCGCTGCGGGATATATCTCTGATAACTGCCTCTTTCATGCCGGTAAGCGCTTGTTTAAAATCCTCATTATCCGTTACCAGGATCAGTTCTGAAAGTGCCAGGATCTTTTGTGTAACCCTCCTGGTGTTTTTATTTGCGTTTTCATACAGTTCCAGCGCTGTTTCCAGACATTCTGCCGACAACTCAGGATTATATGTTTTTAACACTCTTGATGCAGCGGCCAG
>CAZGOR010000103.1:0-11103 GCA_964527875.1 uncultured Bacteroides sp.
GTTCTTTGAAGACATCAGAAAATACCATCCTGACATTCATTCAATGATCTCGGATAAAAGCCGCAACAGGGAATATTCTATCATGAATACCATGATCATGAAAGGAATCAACGACGGGGTATTTAAAAAGGGATTAAAACCGGGTATTGTAAACGAATTCTGGCATGAGATCATGAATGTTTTTATGAACGAGGAAATCTTTCCAAGGAACCAATACAGCCAGGAAGACCTGGTCAAAAATATAATCATGCCCTACCTTTTAGGCATTTCAACAGAAAAAGGTCAGACTTTGATCAAACAATATTTTGAGAAAGAAATAAATATATAAATCAAGAATATTGACAGCATGAGTTAAATAAATTGAAATTAAAAATATTATAGTTCCTGATATTCCGGGACAATTTCTTAGAACGAAATGGGGAATATAATCTTTTATATCAGGATTTCTTAAAATAAAAACATGTACAATTCGTCTCAATATTATACACCGGATTAATTTCCCAAAGGAATGAAACGGAGAATTACAGAATACATTAAAACTTTATGTTTATTTCAGTTTAAAACGATTATGCTATGAAAAGAATGATAACTTTAATAATCCTTTCATTAATCATCACAGGACATCATTGGATTCATGCCCAAGAGGATATGTCGCTGACGCTGGAGGCTGCCCAGGCTTATGCCATCGAGTATAACAAGTCACTTGAGAATGCAGAGCTGGCCGTAGATGCAGCCAGCAAAAAGGTAATGGAAACCCTTGCTGCCGGTCTGCCCCAGGTAGATGCATCCATGAATTACTCGAACTTCCTCGGTGCTGAAATAGAAATCAGGTTCAGTGAAGACATGGATCCAACAAGGATTCCGTTTAAACCTACGAGTAATTTTTCAATTACTGTCGGCCAGCTAATATTCAGCGGAAGTTACTGGATTGGTCTGCAGACAGCAAGGATCTCCCGTGATCTCACCAGATCAAGTTATGAGAAAAGTGAACTTGAAATAAAAGAACTGGTTATTTCATCCTATTATTCTGTTCTCGTGGCGGAAAGATCGGTTAATATCATCCGTAAGAATCTCGAAAACATCAAAGATGTTTATAACAAAACCAATACAATGTATGCTGTCGGGATGGCTGAAATCACCGATGTGGACCAGTTATCTGTTCAGGTCTCATTGCTTGAGAATGCCTTAAAATCTGCACAGCGACAGGTGGAGATAGCCTATAATCTTCTTCGTATACAGCTTGGAGTCAGTGCTGAAACCAATATCACACTTACTGAAACCCTTGATGAGATCATGGCAAATATTGATTTGACCACAACTCTGTCCACTCCTTTGAAGCTGAATGAAAATATTGATTTCCAGATGATCAAAACTCAGCAATTGCTTTCAAAAAAACAGATCGATCTGGTAAAATTGAGTTGTCTGCCCACCATCACCGGATTTTACAACAATACTCAAAAGGTACTTAAGCCGGATTTTGATATGACTCCCCCGCATCTTCTCGGTCTGCAGATGAACATACCAATTTTTGCTAGTGGTATGAGGAAAGCACAGCTCGACCAGGCAAAAATAAATTATGAAACAACTCTGAATAATAAAGATTTACTGACCGATCAGTTGTTGATACAGGAGAAGCAATTGAGGTATAATCTGGCCACGGCCATAGAGCAATATGAATCACAGAAAGAAAATGTAGAGGTTTCAAAAAGGGTATACGACAATTTGAACCTGAAATATCAGCAGGGACTGGTTTCCAGTCTTGACCTCACAACGGCAAATAACAATTATCTCCAGGCTGAGACCAACTACATTACGGCTATGATGCAATTGCTTCAGGCCGAACTGGTACTGAATAAACTGTTAAACACTCTCTGAAATGAAAAATATTAATCTTATAGAACCAATTAAAATGAAAAAAATTCTTCCACTTTTTTGTGCATTTCTAGTTGTTGCGGCGGGTTGTTCAACACAGAATAAAAACCGGCCGACATCTGATATTACGAATCCTGAGACAGGCGCAGTTACGGATCAGCAAACCGTTGAGAATGTGAAAACGATCTGTATCGAAAAGCAAAAAATAGCCAGGACCATTGAATACTCATCAACAATTATTGCTTCTGAGGAGGTACATCTGGCTCCTTCATCGCCGGGAAAAATAGAGAAGATCTTTGTCGAAATAGGTGATCGGGTGAAGAAAGGGAATATACTGGTTCAGATGGATCGCACCCAGCTCCACCAAGCCATGGTTAATCTGAAGAACACTGAAACAGATTTCATGAGGCTTGACACACTGAATAAAGTGGGAAGTATTTCCAAACAACGATATGACCAGATGAAAGCCCAGTATGAGATTGCACAATCAAATGTTAAATTCTTACAGGAAAATACAATACTCCGGGCACCCTTCAATGGTGTGATATCGGGCAAATATTATGAAGATGACGAATTATACTCCGGAGCACCGAATACATCGGCCGGGAAGGCGGCTATTCTTTCTATCGTCCAGATAGATCCGCTGAAAGTCATTGTCAATATTTCAGAAAAATATTTCCCATTTGTCAAAAAAGGTATGGATGCCAGGGTTACCAGTGACCTGTATCCTGAAAAAAAAATAACCGGTGAAGTGTTGCGGGTATACCCAACCATTGATCCGTCAACACGTTCTTTCACCTGCGAAATTAAAATTGACAATAGAAATGAACTTTTAAGACCAGGTATGTTTTGCAGGGTTTCCTTGAACCTTGGTGAGGAACTGGCATTGGTAGTGCCTGCCGTTGCCGTTCTGAAGATGCAGGGCTCGAATGAAAGGTACGTATTCCTTGAGGAAGACGGAGTTGCCCGCTACATAACCGTTACCCTTGGAAAACGGTTTGATGACAAACTGGAAGTAATATCAGATAAGATCACGGAAGGCAGCAACCTGATCGTTAGCGGCCAGGCAAGGCTTTTGGACGGAGACAAGGTTAAAGTAATATCCGACTGAACAACCCATTACATCCTTCTATACTGAAAAAAATGATTAATCACATCCAATTATAGTAAAATGAGTGTATATAAAAGTGCTGTTAACCGTCCTGTCACAACATTAATGCTATTTGCAGCAATTATTGTGATGGGCATTTATTCCATGGTTCAATTGCCCATTGATTTTTATCCTGAAATTGAACCGCCCTATATTTCCATCATGACTACTTATCCAGGGGCCAATGCTTCTGATATTGAAACCAATATAACCAGAACGTTAGAAGATGCATTTAACGCCATCGATGGCCTGAAAGAAATAAATTCAATATCATACGACAATCTGTCGGTTGTGTTTATCGAATTTGAATGGGGAACCAATCTTGATGAGGCTACCAATGATCTCCGGTCGGCCATTGATATGGTTTATGATGCTCTTCCGGAGGACTGTGACCGGCCGAGTGTTTTTAAGTTCAACACTGCCATGATGCCCATTATGTTTTTTGCTATTACGGCAGAGCAGAGTTATTCAGGACTTGCAAGTTTGATAGACGAAAAAATCATCAATCCCCTCAACAGGATTGAGGGTATCGGGTCAATTAATATGGCAGGAGCGCCAAGGCGTACCATATATGTCGATATTGATCCAAAACGCCTGGATGCTTATAACCTTACCATTGAACAGATCGGTAACATTATTGCTGCTGAGAACATGAACATGCCTTCGGGCAATGTGAAAATGGGTGAGATGGTCTATCAGCTTAGGGTACAGGGCGAGTTCAGCGAAAGTTATCAGCTTCAGAACGTGGTTGTCGGCAATTCTGGGGGTAAAACCGTTTATTTAAAAGATATCGGTTCTGTACGGGATACAATCAAAGATCTGTCGATCGAGGAAAGAATCAACGGCAAACAGGGTTTAAGGATGTTTGTCATGAAGCAATCGGGTGCCAACACGGTCAAGATTGCCAGGCAGATAAACAAACAACTCAAAGAACTTATAAAAACACTGCCCCCCGATGTTAAGATCGAACCTATCTTTGACACCTCATCATTCATCCGGGACTCTATCAGGAACCTGAGCAAGGCCATCATGTGGGCGTTGATTTTTGTTGTACTGGTCGTACTGTTTTTCCTGGGCAGGTGGAGAGCTACCTTTATTGTTGCCCTGGCTATCCCGGTTTCACTGATTACTTCGTTCATTTATCTTCATTTTACAGGGAATTCGATTAATATCATTTCACTGGCATCCCTTTCCATTGCCATCGGAATGGTTGTGGATGATGCGATCGTGGTGCTGGAAAATATCTCCAGGCATATCGACAGGGGCAGCAGCCCGCGGGAAGCTGCCATATATGCCACCAATGAGGTCTGGCTGGCAGTCATTGTTACAACACTGGTTATTGTGGCAGTTTTTCTGCCCCTTACAATGGTATCCGGATTAACCGGTGTAATGTTCAAACAGCTTGGCTGGATCGTCACTATAACAGTCGTTACGTCTACTGTTACCGCCATTTCCCTCACACCCATGCTCACTTCCAGGTTATTAAGACTTAAGTCTGCTTCTGGAAAGAGTCACAAAGGTTATTACGACTCAACCATCGGGAAGTTCCTGAAGTGGCTCGACAGGTTCTATGAAAGAACACTCCGGTGGGCCCTCCGTCATAAAGCTTTCGTGATTTCAGTGAGTATGATCGTTTTTATATCATCCTTCTTCCTCCTGAAGTTCATCGGCACCGATTTTATGCCCGAATCGGATGAAAGCCAGGTCAACGCTACTATTGAACTCCAAACCGGTGTGCGTGTCGAGGAAACAATAAAAACTGCGCACAACCTGGAAAAACTTATCGAAGAGAGATATCCTGAGGTGGAGCTCATCTCCACATCCACCGGCGCGGACGATGAAGGCGGATTCATTTCAATGTTTTCCCAGAGTGGCTCTAACGTGATCAACATATCCATGAGCCTGGTCCCTGTCGATGACAGGGAGAGATCTGTCTGGATAATTGCTGATGACCTGAGAGAACAGCTGGACCAGTTTTCAGAAATCGTCGATTACAATGTTAACATGTCTACCATGTTTTTGGGTGGGAATACCGTCGATATTGAGATTTATGGATATGATTTCGACAAAACATCCTCACTGGCACAGGAAATACGCAATATCATTAATAATATTCAGGGAGCTGAGGATGTACAGGTCAGCCGCGAAAAAGAGAAACCCGAATTGCAGGTAGCCCTCGATAGGGAGAAACTCTCAGAACATGGTCTTAATACTGCCATGGTATCCATGTATATCCGGAACCGCGTGGAAGGTTTAATTGCATCCCGGTTCAGGGAGGAAGGTGATGAATATAACATCGTCATCCGTTTCAAGGAAGAATACAGGAATTCTATTACCGACCTGGAGGAGATAACGATTATGACTCCCATGGGGAAAAAGATAAAGATCGGTGAGCTGGGTGAAGTGAAAGAATACTGGAGCCCACCCAACATACAGAGAAAAAGAAAGGAACGTATCGTGACCGTATCTGCCGTACCATCCGGAATATCTTTGGGGGAACTGGCAGCAAAAATAAGAACGGAGATTAATAACGTTGATATCCCGCCTGATGTAATGGTAGTGGTTGGCGGAGCCTTTGAAGACCAGCAGGAATCTTTTGTCGACTTGGGTATGTTATTGTTACTCAGTCTGGTACTGGTATACCTCGTGATGGCATCCCAGTTTGAATCACTGGTCATACCCTTTGTGATCATGTTCGCCGTCCCATTCTCATTCACAGGTGTCATTATCGCATTATTTATAACCAATACAACACTAAGTGTGATTGCAGGCCTGGGTGCAGTTTTGCTTATCGGTATTGTGGTCAAGAACGGTATCGTCCTTGTTGACTATATTAATTTGATGCGTGATCGTGGCTATGAAATGGTTGAAGCCATTGCCCTGTCGGGCCGGTCCCGTTTAAGGCCGGTATTGATGACAGCCCTGACAACGATACTCGGAATGCTGCCCCTGGCTCTGAGCAGAGGCGAAGGCTCCGAGGTCTGGAGCCCGATGGGTATCACTGTCATCGGCGGACTCGTTTTCTCAACATTCCTCACCCTGGTTATCGTGCCTGTTGTATATTATGCATTTATCAGGAAAGATAAAAGAGGGAGGTTCAAAACTAACAGAAACGGACTCTTCGTTATAGGTAAAAATAACAGAAGTTCGAAGATTGAATAATTATAAATTGGTTTATTTGTTTATTGGCATATTGGGAAATTGGTGTGAGGGAGTTATCAGTTGGTGTATACTATCAAAAGAGTTACCAGTTAAAATATCTGTGAAATCTGCGTTATTATCTTTGATAGTCAGCGAGAAGCCTTTATGATTCTAAATCAATTCATTATTCAGATAACCTTCTTTAATAGTACGAGAACAATCTAAAATATTAATAAAAAGATAATGAAAGCAGTATTAATTGTATTTAACCAGGCAAACACTGAAAAGGTAGAATATATGTTTGATATAATGGAAATCAGGGGATATACCTGGTGGGAGAATGTTAAGGGAAGAGGATCGGAAACAGGTGATCCACGGATGGGTACCCATACCTGGCCCGAAATGAACTCTGCAGCCCTTGCCATTATTCCTGATGAAAAAGTAAAAGAACTTATGAATAATGTAAAAAAACTGGATGAGGTTAATAAGGAAGTTGGAGTCAGGGCATTTGTGTGGGATATTGCTCAGGTATATTGACCGGCATCGATTCCTACAGAACCTCCCTTCCCGATAAGATTCATCTGCACAGATGCTTAAATACTAATCAATCTGATTATGTATTACCGTCTCTTTAAAGGCCTCAATAGTTGAATATTTATACTGATAATTATATCTCTTTAAAAATTTGGAAGGATCAATAACAATCCCATACCTGCTTGCATTCAGGCAGGAAGGATGTAAATTTATAATGTGTAGACTCCAGAGAATGCCAAATACAGCTTTGATCAGCCTTAATGGAACAGGATAAAATGGTTTATCAGGGACTAGTTCTTTTACCGTTGCATAATCATCCGGAGCAATATTATATGTTCCGTTGATAGTCTGATCATTCATGATCAAATCCATCATGAAAAACAAGTCTTCTTCATGCAGCAATTGTAATTCACATGACTGACTGACTTTCATCATGAATGGAAATTTAATCAGTATAGAAACCGCACTCCGTTTCTTATCATAATGAGGTCCAACTACGGTACAAACCCTTAATATGTTGATTTTTATATCATTCTTTGAAATGTATTGATTCAATAACTCTTCAACACGTTTTTTATTTAATCCATACCTGTATTCTCCGGGCCTTAATTCCTGGCTTTCGGGCATCCAAAGATAGTTATCAGAGCAGGCGCCATAAGCACTGGCTGAACTATAAAAAATAAATTGCTTGACTGATTTTACACGGTCCGCAATGTCGAGAATATTTTTTGTCCCCATCACATCATTTTCATATTCTTCTTTTTGATCGCGTAATCTGTTATATGACCAGGCAAGGTGTATGATATGTGTAGGATTTTCATGAAATAATATTTCTTCCATCTTTTTAATATCTGTAACACTTTCACGGTAAAAGGTAATTTTTTTGCTATCCGGTAATTTATCGTTTTCAATGATATCAATACCGATAACACTGATCTCTTTTCTGCTGAAATATTCAGTTAAAATTGACCCAAGGCTTCCCGAAGACCCGGTTATAAGTATTTTAAGAGGATTAGCATCTGTTTCTGTGATCATTTGAAAAATGAAAAAATTATTAGAAACTCAATGTATAGAAAAAATATTAATATGCGGAATATAATTAGCATTAATCCGGGAATATATTTACCACACCCTCTTTATCTAAGGTTATCCAAAAAGTTAATTAAAACATTTAACCACAGAGGAAACAGAGATTAAACAGAGCTCACATCACAGGAGTTTTATATTAAGAGAGATACTTCTCTGCGGACTCTGTGGGCACTGTGGTTCATCCTACTTTTGAAACAGTCTCAGATGTCCGATAACTGGAGGAAAGAGGGGATGGTGAAATTAGTCCTTTAGTTATACGGTTCAATAAAAGAACACTAATTATAATAAGATTTATATAGTTTTTACATTATTAGTATATTTCAATTTTTTAAATTAATGAATAGAACCACATTGGATATTCTCTGTTGCCCGAAATGTAAAAATGAACTTACTTTTCAGGGGCAAGACACTCATAATGAAATTACTGAAGGAGAACTTGTTTGTGAATCCTGCCGGAAAAATTACACTATTAAAGATGGTATCGTTCATTTTCTTCAGGAAAGTGAGGTGTTTCGTTTCAGCAGGCGTGTTGAGTTCATCCGGTCGATTTATGCAAGCATTTATACACCTGCCACAAATTTTATGTTCATACCCTGCGGAGGTGTAAAAAAAGCAAGGCATGAAGTCCTCGACCGGTTAGAGATACCTTCCAGTGCAAAAATCCTGGAGACAGGAATCGGTACCGGTGACAATCTGCCTTTTCTCGTGAAACATCCTGATCACGGGAGCTTTTTTGGTATCGACAACCAACAAAGGATGCTGAGATCATGTAAACGAAATCTTAAAAAATGGAAGCTTCAGGCAGATATTTTCTGGTCCAATGCTAAAGATATCCCTTTTAAAGATCAGTCCTTTGATGTTGTATTCCACTTGGGTGCCATCAACCTGTTCAGCAACAAGAAGCAGGCTGTCGAGGAGATGATCAGGGTTGCCAGGCCGGGAACAAAGATTGTTATTGCCGACGAGACAGAAAAGGCATCCAAATATTTCAGTCTTTTTGTGGGAAAACAGGAAAAAATCGTTCCTCCCGTTGATCTGATTCCTGATACTATGCAGGATATCCGGCTTGATATTATCTGGCGCGGATTCGGATACCTTATTGAATTCAGGATTCCAAATACTGCATCCCCGGCATGAAGCTGCAATTTCAGGCGATTTTTTTATCTTATCTTCATATTTTTTCATAAATTACTTTCTTATTCTTTAATTATTAAAAAATGAAAACATCTATAAATGTATCGGGATTAATTTTCGTTATAGCTCTGGCAATTTATCTGTTTACAGGTTGTGAAACAGAGCCGAAAAACAAGCCACCGGAGTGCAGTATCACCTCACCATCAAATAATACTGCTTATGAAAAAGGATCTTCCGTGGATATTACTGCCGAAGCAAGCGATCCGGAAGATAAACTGATGATGATAAAGTTAAGAATTGATAATTCTATGGTTACGTCATCGGCCATTTCGCCACTGAATTATAGCTGGGACAGTGAAAATGCAACAGTGGGGAACCATGAAGTTAAAGCCACTGCCTCCGATGAAGAAGGGAATGAAACTTCCGCCACAATAATCATCATCATAGATCCGATCATTCTTTCAAAACCAACAGGTTTAAGCCTGTCACCGGGACAAAGTAAAATAACAATAAGCTGGGACTGGGTAGATAACGCTGTAAGTTACAACCTGTATTGGACTGATGATGGCGCTACCCCAACAGAAAGTTCTCCTAAAATCACTGGTGTTACCGGAACCTCAACCACACACACAGACCTTGATTTTTCCAAAACCTACAAGTATGTGGTACAGGCAATTAATGGTGAATTTAAAAGCCCGTTGTCCGATCCTGTTGCGGGCTCACCGGAATTACCATCACCTGACGGGCTGGATGTATCCACATCAGGATATTCCATTACATTGACCTGGACTGCACTGAATGCAGAGGGTATTCAATACAGTGTGAAACGCCGTAAATCAACCAGAAGTTATTACAGTGAAATTGCATCGGGAATTACAGATAACCAGTATACCGATAATGATATAGAAAAGGGAATAGGATATTATTATATAGTAGCTGCAACGGATAATACATCCGGGCAAACCAGTCCATATTCAGAAAGCTGTTATGCGGTGATAACAAAAACGATCACAGAAACAGAAAGAAACAATGCAAATATCCAGAATACACTGAGTTACAGCACTCATTATTATGGTGCAGAAGATGTAACATACGGACTTGATAAATTCCGCATAAAAGGAAACTACTCCGGAACATATAGTATATACAGCGCAGGATCTTATAAGAATTACGAAGCAGATTGTTTCGAGATTGATATTGATAAAGGTGATTGGATCGAGTTTAAAATGATATCGGGCCAGATGTCGGGACTCTGGGCCATGACTGTCAGCATCAGGAACTATTACAAATACACTTCAGGCAATTATGGCGATGGTGCAGAACATACATTCAGCTCAACATATGGTTCCTATACTTATAATGGTCCATCAATCGGCACGAAAGCAGGTACCTATATAACCATTACGATGTGGGAGGATTTAATCAATTACGGACCTTATAGTTACGAAATTGAAATAACAATTGTCAGACAATAATCTCTACAAAAAATCCGGCTTTCAGGCCGGTTTTTGTTCCGGGTCTTAAACCTGGTTGCATGTCTTTGGTCACTTCCGGATGAACGAAATCCTCTAATCACACAACACGTTATTCTGTTATTAAAAAGTTTGATAAGTCAGATAGAATCTTTAATTTTCCTCTGTAAAAAGTTTAAATTTGTTTGGATTAATTAACAAATTTAAACTTTACAGCAGGGAACTCCCATGAACTTTTTTCATGAGTCTTTAAGTAGTTTTTCATGAAAAAAGTTCCTGTACATTTATATAAAAATAACGGGAATTATGAAAAGTTCAGACAGACGTACATTTATCAAAAAATCAGGCATTGTGACCGCAGGTGCTTTTATTGGCAGACCCTTCATCAACCAGGCTTTAATACAAAAAAGTCCGAACGACACAATTCATGTGGCGGTAATTGGGATCCGGAGCAGGGGCAAGGATCATTATCGTACGCTGGTAAAGATACCAAATGTAAAGATTGCCACTCTGTGTGACATCGATGAAAGATTGTTTCCGGAGGCGGTTGCGGAAGTTGAAAAATTAACAGGATATAAACCTGCGACAGAAACGGAATACCGGAAAGTCCTGGAGGATGAAAACATTGACGTTGTATCCATAGCCACACCTAACCACTGGCATGCACTACAGACCATCTGGGCCTGCCAGGCAGGGAAGGATGTTTACGTG
>CAZGOR010000104.1:0-11102 GCA_964527875.1 uncultured Bacteroides sp.
ATGTGATCCCCGCGAGATATCTCCTTCTGAATATCTGGAGGATTGGAAAAGCAAGGCCGGTATACATCCCGAGAATAAAGGAAATATTGTTATCAATTGATCAAACCGATCATGAACATAAAGGATTATTGAAAGGAGATGCCCTTCTGGCTTTTGCTGAATTATGGGATCTGCTGGATCAGGACACAAAAAAAGAAGTAATGAATTTTGCTAAGAATCTTGTTAAAAGTGATAGTCCAAAGACAAGGAAAGAAGCGAAGAAGTTTATAGAGAATTTCAGATTTAATTAAGAAGAGTTTTCCAAATCATAGTTACTGATTTTTTCATACCATTTCTTATATCACGAAGTAATCGGTTAATGCGTTGTGCGGTTAAATCGACAATATTGATAATGAGGAATTTGTAGAGCTCCCGAGTACTCGGGACGGCTCGACAAAAAAAATTATCATTCATTGGCTTAGTTGTTTCAATCGCACAACGGCTAATCGGTTAATATAACAAATGAAAAATGGCTTCATGTCGATTTAAATATATTTGTAATCTGATGAAATATCAGAATAACCTAAACAATACCTGAATGAATTCTTTAAGAATAAAAGGTATTTTTCCACCCCTGGTTACTCCTCTGACAAATGATCTTGATCTTGATATAGAGGCTCTTGCCAAACTCATAGAAAATGTATTATCAGGAAGGGTCAATGGTATCGTACTTTTGGGATCAATCGGAGAAAATGCCGGCTTAACGAATGAAATCAGGCATCAGGTTATCACTGCTGCTGTTGGGATCATTTCAAAAAGGGTTCCAATCCTGGTAAACATAACCAGTTCATCCTATAAAGAATCTCTTCAGATGGCGATTTACGCTTGCAAACAGGGAGCTGATTATGTTGTACTTGCTCCGCCTTTTTATTATAACATGAATCAGGCTGAATTGATCACTTATATAAACATGATGGCAGACAGAATCCCTGTACCCCTGATTTTATACAATGTCCCGCAATATACTAAAACAGTGATCGAACCTGAATCATTTGAAAAACTCTCAAAGCATAAAAATATAGTGGGAATTAAGGATAGTTCAGGAAATATGATCAATTTACACAAGCTTCTTGCATTTAAAACTGATCATAACTTTTCAATATTGATCGGTTCTGAAATGTTATTGGGTGAGGGTGTACTTCTTGGTTGTGATGGTGGGATTAACGGAGGAGCAAATATATTTCCTGAGCTGTATGTTAAAATGTATGAAGCAGCTCTGAGAAAGGATATAGATAAAATGCAGAAACTTCAGGAATGGATCAGAAAAATCCAGAAAAATATTTATCAGGTTGCCGACTCTCCTATGAGTATAATCATTGGACTTAAATATGCGCTATCGTTGAAAGGATTATGCTCTGCTCAGATGGCTATGCCGGTTTATGCAGATTTAACAGATCATAAAAAAAAGATCATTGAGGAATTTGTAAATGAATTTGAGCAATTCAATATATGAATCTTACATTAATCATGTCATTAAAGAATACTACGATTCAAATCAGACGATTACTTATTAAATATTCATATTTCGGGGTGTCATTATTCTCCTTAATTCTAATTATGTCCCACACAGCAAATTCACAAGAATACATTATTCCTGATCTGGTTGTTCCCGGAGAGAATGGTTATCTTTCAGGGGAATTGATCTATCCGCTTAATGACAAACCAACTCTGCAATGCCACGCATCGACCATTGCAGAAACAGGATCCGGTCTTATAACTGCATGGTTTGGAGGCACAAATGAAGGGAATCCGGATGTGGGAATATGGATTTCCCGGCATAATGGCAAAAAGTGGTCAAAACCTGTGGAAGTAGCCAATGGTATTCAGTCAGATACTTTAAGCTACCCCTGCTGGAACCCGGTACTATTCAAATCCCGGTCGGGACCGTTAATGCTGTTTTTTAAGGTTGGACCCAATCCGAGGGAATGGTGGGGAATGTTAATGATCTCAGAAGATGATGGAGAAACCTGGTCTGATCCCGGAAAATTAGGAGAAGGAAAGCTCGGTCATCTGATCGGGCCGGTTAAGAACAAACCGATTCAGCTGGAAGACGGAACTATCCTTTGTCCTTCAAGTACAGAGAGCGTTAAATCCGGCGGGGATTTGAGATGGAAAGTCCATTTTGAACTGACCAAAGACCTGGGAAAAAAATGGGAAGTCATCGGTCCCATTAATGACGGGATTGAATTTGATGCTATTCAACCAGGTATTTTAAGATACAGTGATGGCAGATTACAGGTCTTATGCCGAACCCGCCAGGATGTAATAACCCATAACTGGTCAGAAGATAACGGTAAAACATGGAGCAAAATGAAGTCTTCCTCATTACCAAATTCAAATGCAGGTATTGATGCTGTTACGCTAAAAGATGGCAGACAGTTATTGGTTTACAACCATACCATTCGTGAAAGTGACTTTCCTTCAGGCCGTAATATATTAAACCTTACTATCTCAAAAGATGGCAAAAAATGGAAACCTGTTATGACAATCGAATGTCAGGAAGGAGAATATTCTTATCCGGCAGTGATTCAGACTTCTGATGGGTTGGTTCACATAACTTATACATACAACAGGCAATCTATTAAACATGTAGTGCTCGATCCGGCGAAAGTACTTTAGATACTAATTTATGATAACAGTTGACATCATCATTCTCCTGATTTACATGGCCGGCGTGACTTTGCTCGGAGCATCGTTTTACAGAAAGAATAAAACCTCTTCCGCTTTTACACTTGGTAACCGCAATATCCCGGCATGGGTGATCAGTATGTCGATCTTCGCAACATTTGTCAGCAGTATCAGTTATCTTACATTACCCGGGAATGCTTTTCAGACAAACTGGAATGCCTTCGTTTTCAGCCTGTCAATACCAATCGCTGCCTTTATCGCTTTGAAATTCTTTATACCACTTTACCGTAAGGTAAACAGTCCTTCTGCTTATACTTACCTTGAAAAACGATTCGGCCCGTGGGCAAGAATATACGTTTCGGCATGTTATCTTCTAACACAGTTAATGCGTATCGGAACAATCTTATATCTGCTGGCTCTGCCTTTTCATGCTTTTTTTGGATGGAATATTGCTGCAATCATTATTATTACAGGCATTTCAGTTATGCTGTATTCACTGCTGGGAGGTATCCAGGCAGTTGCCTGGACAGATGCCATCCAGGGAATTCTCCTGATCAGCGGTGGTATGCTCGGATTGTTCCTGCTGGGAGCTTTTTCAAAACAAAAAAACGTAGCCGGTGCAATAACAGGTGTCATTGCCGGAATATTGGCTATAACATGGCTCAGTTTATCTGCTATCTCCGGGGATCCGGCAGTGTATGGCAACAAGTTTCATACTTATTTAACCATCGTATTTGGAACATCAACCATTTTCCTTATCGGATTTTTAGTTTCTTTAATAAAATGCAAAAAACTTTAAATTCAGATCCGGATACAGGAAATATAACATTATTCTATCATGAGAAGAAACAGGGATAAATGGCAGAAACGTGCATTGATGATCAATGGAATGGATTATGACCTCGTGGATGATGGAGGTTTTACAAACTGGACAAGGAAGCTTCTCAGCAGTGAGAAGGAGAGATTACTGACGAGCGGGATTGGGACTGAGTTGTTGTTGAAAGCATTCAGAACAAAGTTATAATTCCCCACTCTTTATATCCTTCCGGGATTTGATTTGGAATAATGTTTTTGCTAAAAGATATTACCCACTTTTTATAATTAATTTTAATATGTTGTATCATTTAAAAATACAATATGTTGATTTATTAAACTTTAGTGCATTGGGTTGAATCGTAATGATTTAAATGGATTGATTTAAAAACTCATTAAAAGTTTCTTGCAGAAATATTTTTATTAACTTTAATTATTGTTTAATAGATGATTTTTCATTATGACTTTCTCATAACAGTAGACAGTTCTCAGATAATTGTCAATTAAAATTTGGCTGAATATTCAAAAGGCATTAAACAAATTCCTCATCATTTTTCTCAACTTAAAATTTCGTGAAATGAAAATATTCATTCACTCAGGTATTTATAATTTAAAGAGATCCTGGAGCAATTGCCTGTTCCTTCTAAAAACTTGTTTATCCCTGTTTATATATATTCTTGCCTGCTCTGGCGCAAAAGCCGGAAATTCATATTCTGATCTTCCTGCCTGTTATAAACCTGACAGCATCAAGGCATCGAAAACCATGGACTGGGATTGGTCCAGTTCTCCTGAAGGATCTGGAATATCTTATGCAACCCGTATATGCCTGGATACGAATAAAAATGCATATGTATATGGTTATTTCAATGGCCAGATGATAATGGGCAATGATACATTTTACTCTGCAGGTGAAAAGGACCTTTACATTGTTAAATACAATCAGAAAGGTGATATTTTATGGGCTAATCAATTAAGCAGTGAATATTATCTGACTGGAAGTGATCTGACTGTTGATAAAAAAGGAAATGTGTATATAACCGGGTATTTCACTGATAATGTATCAATTGAAGGAAATTTACTTACAACTGACCGGATAACGGAAGGTTTCCTTGCCAAATACAGTACAGAAGGTAATTTAATTTGGATTAAACAACTAAATTCAGGCAGAACCATTAATTGTATGGCAATTGACACTGATTCATCAGACAATATATACCTTGGTGGAAATTTCACTGTATCTGTTTCACTCGGGTCAAAAACTGCAACCAGCCAATGGGATGAATATTCTCAGGTGATGTTTTATGCACGTTTCGACACTTCCGGGAATTGCTCATGGATCATTACTGCAGTAATGACTATAGGTATGGATATGTTCGGTTTTGTGGATATGACTGTTCAACCTGATGGAAACGGCTACCTGACAGGCACAATCTGCAGTGTTTCGGATTTTGGTAACGGGATAGTTCTTGATCCCGGAATGGAAGCTCCATTTATAGTTAAGTATAACAATTCCGGTAAATGCTTATGGGGACGAACAATTGACTATTCATTCCCCGGATTCGGAGAGAGTTTTGATATCAGTGCGGATCAATCCGGATATTTATACCTTACAGGCATGTACCTGGTTCAGCTCATTTTTGAGGAAGATACTTTATCAGCTCAACCTGACAGGATGGAAGAAATCTTTCTGGCCAGATTCGATACTTCCGGTAATTATCATGGAGTCAAGTCATTCGGGAGCCTTGGAGAGGGAGGTGATTTTGGATTGAATTATCAGGGAAACAGTGTTGGAGAAGGATACTTGCTTGGGCTATTTGGTGATACATTAGTAAAGGGTGCTGATACCCTGATTGCTGAAAAAAGTGAGTCTATGTATGTTTCCTCTAATATATTCATATCCAAATTTGATAGCAGCGGAGCCCCTGTCTGGCTCAAATCGGCCGGGCTGATCGGCGAACGGCACTTCGGAGAGATCCTGATCTCGGAAGATGATGACATTTTTATTGCCGGATATACAATGGAACCGGAAACCGGGAAAAAATCAGATGCTCCTCCAAGAAAAGCATTCGTAGCAATGAAAACCGGGGAAGATACCACGTCAACAACACCGGTATACACAGATATTAATTATGCTATATGTTACGGTGACAGTATTTATGTGGAAGATGAATGGATCAGCACAACAGGGACCTATTTCGATTATTATTTACAGGTATCTGGAGGTGATAGTATTGTACGATCCCATATTCACGTTTATCCTGTTTATGCTATTGAGAATCAATATAGTATATGTGAAGGTGACAGTCTGCTGGCTGGTGGCTGTTATCAAAAAGCAACAGGTGTTTATTACGACACCCTTGCCACTGCTTATGGTTGCGATAGTGTATTAATCACCAATCTCCTGGTTGAGACATGTACTGGAATTTACAGGCAAATTCCCTGTAACTTCAGGATATTTCCTAATCCTGTAATGAATGTATTAAACATTGAATATCAACCAGATGAAAAATATCTTGTCCAGATTATCGATTTAATGGGGAGAATTAAATATTATGATATCAAATCCGGTTCTTCAGCCATTAACGTAACCAACTATCCTGCCGGATTATACAATATCATCTTAAAAAATGAAAGAACTGATGATCATGCGATAATCAGGCTAATTATCCTTTAAGGTTTTTCGATTTTCGGTGCTTAGGTGATTCGACTCTTTTCTGCCCCTGACTTGGCAGTCAGGGGTTGACATCATTTTTCTTCCGGCGGCATCTTCTCCAGCAAGAAATTTGTCACCAGCGTATATAGATGTAATGTTGTTCCCTGCCCTTCATAAATGCCATGCGATCGATTGGGATAAGCCATCATGGTAAACTGTTTATTGTACCTGATGAACTCATTGACAAGCTTTTCCATACCCTGGTAATGTACGTTATCATCACCCGTGCCATGAATGATCAGCAGGTTGCCCTCCAGGTTTTCAGCATATGTTATGGGTGAACCTTTAGCAAAACCTTCCTGATTCAATTTGGGAGTCTGCATATATCTTTCCTGGTATATAGCATCATACAACTTCTGGTCGGGTACTGATGCAACAGCTATACCGGTATGATAAATTTCCGGATATTGCAACAGTGCATTCAATGTCATGGATCCTCCCCCGCTCCATCCCCATATAGCAAGCCGATCTTTATCAATAAATTTCCATTCTCCTATTTTTTCTGCTGCTTTTGCCTGGTCGGCGGGAGCCAGAATCCCGATTTTTTTATATATGCACTTTCGCCACTCTCTTCCACTAGGTGTATTGGTTCCGCGGTTATCGATACTGATAACAATATATCCTTTATGAGTAAGCATGGTATGCCACAGGTATTGTCTTAAGTGAAAATTATCCCGAACAGTTGATCCGGCTGGTTCACCATAAACATAAAACAATACAGGATATTTTTTTGACTGATCGAAGTTGTATGGTTTCATCATCCACCCATCAAGCTTAACTCCATCACCTATTTCCACCCTGAAAAATTCATTTTTTGGCTTGTACAGTTTATCTATGCTGGACTTCAACCGTTTGTTTTCAACAAGGATTCGTTGGGTTTTATGTTCTGGCAGACTTACAAGATCTGTTGTCGGTGGTGTTTCGAAATCCGACCATGTCCGAATCGCCCATCTGGCATCAGGTGAAATATCATAGGAATGGGTTCCTTTTTTCAAATCTGTCAGCCGTTCAGGTTCTTCCCTGCCATCAATTTTTATCCTGAACAAAAACCTTTGTGTAGGATTATCCGGTGATGCAATAAAATAAATATACCCACCCTGCTCATCAATTTTTTCTACAGATATGACATCAAAATTGCCCCGGGTAATCTGCCTGATCTCTTTGCCATCACGGGAAACCATGTATATATGACGCCATTCTGATTTTTCACTGATCCACGTAAAATACTTACCTCCTTCAATCCATTGAAAATCATCCACAACATCAACCCAGGCCTCATCTGTCTCGGTATATATGGTGCGCACATTCCCGGTTTGAACGTCACCCAGAACCACCCGGTTTTTGTTCTGGAGCCTTTTCATATATTGAAAAACAATTTCTTCCGAGCTGGCTGCCCACTCCATCCTTGGTATGTAATGATCCCTGGGATACCCATCTGTTTTCATCCATACGGTTTCTCCACCATCAGCAGGTATCACACCAATCCTTGCTGATGGAAGGAGCTGACCAACTTTCGGATAGGGTATGGTGATTATCCGTGGATAGATCGAATCGGTGTTATTGATCAGACAGAACTCACCAACACCTGAATCATCGATCTGCCAGTACGCAATCTTTTTACTATCCGGGCTCCAGCGAAATCCGTCCCGGATCATAAACTCCTCTTCATATACCCAGTCGAAAGTACCGTTGACCAGTTTATCTGATCCATCATCAGTCAGTTGTATGATATCACCTGTTACAAGGTCTTCAATGAAAATATTATTTTCCACGACATATCCCACTTTTTCACCATCCGGTGAAAACTTCGCGAACATCAGTGTGGAAGGTTTTGCAAAAGTCCCAATCTGTTTTAATTTCTCATTTTGAAGATCATAGATCCAATAATCACCCTTGGTGTTGGTACGCCATACCCTGACAGTATTTGTAAAAAGTAGCAGACAACTGCCATCGGGTGACCAGGAATAATGATCAATTTCGAGAGGTATATCTTTCCCTTCCGGGATCAAATTATCTGATTTTATAAGTACTGTTCTGGTTCCAGTCGCAGCATCATATTTTACAAAGTTAACTTTATCATGTGCCGCTCCTGAATATTCCAGGGTTGTATATCCCGAACCCTCTTCCAGCCATTCTGCCGGACCAAAAAATTCAGGAAAGAATTCGTATGAATTGAAAATCCGGTCAAGAGCGAGCAGACCGGGATCAGATTTCTGGGAATATAAAACACCATACAGAAGTATACTTACAAATATTAAAACAGTAAATCGCCGAAATGTTTTCATCATCATATAAACATTTTAAATATTGATTAAAGATAGCGAATAGTAATGGAATGCAAAAAATCCAAAGTAATCAGGAATTTTTTATTAATATTCAAATCATAATATATTAACTTTCCCTTTTAAAAGTTTAAATTTGTTTTTATCAGAATACAAATTTAGGTGGTGCTTCTATGAATTTTTTTCATGAGTCTTTGTATAGTTTTTCATAAAAAACTGCATATCTGTTTATACATGAAATAACAAGCTCGCATTTTTTCATGTCAAGTTTATTCAGGCAGAAAAAATTAATAATATTCTCCCATATACATCAGATATTAAGGTAACATCAACGCAATATTCGTTTCGGATAAGCTGGAACAAACAATTTTTGACTAAAATCCAGAGTGGTATTGAAAATGAAATCAAGCATACTACCATATCATAAAAATTATTATAGTCAAAGGCTTTAGAGAAACAAATAAGTTATTCAATGATTACAAAAACAAGGGCAAATGCATTGCAGAATTTGTAACAGTAATAATCTCAAGCTATTTTATCAACAAGGAAACAAAAATCAATTTAAGTTCTATAAATGTAAAGATTGTGGACTTATTAATCTTGATCTCACCGGCCTTAAAATAACCGAACACCAGCACCAATATTTTGAGAGATTTGTGCCCCCGCATGATTATGAAGAAGAAAAAGGTGCATATCATGCATACAGATTTATAAAAAAATACGTTCCGGTCGGAGAAAGATACTTGGACATAGGGTGTGGATGGGGCAGAGTACTATATTTTGCACGTAAAGATGGATGGAAGGTAAAAGGGATAGAAATATCTCCTCAATATGCTGAATATGTGCAGGATAGACTGAATATTGAAGTCGATGTTGCAGATTTTTTACAGTATGAAAATCCAGGGGAAAAATTTGACCTTGTATCCCTGAGGCATGTACTTGAGCACTTACCTGATTCTCTGCTGGCAATGAAAAAGATCAATGAACTTCTGAGAGATAATGGTTATGCACATTTTGAGTTCCCGAATATCAATTCATTAAGCCATCGGCTTAAAAGATTCTTGTCAAAGTCAGGAATTTACACAAAGAAATACGATCCTAAATATATGCCAGGCCATTGCAATGAATTCTCGAAGAAAACATTCATTTATTTATTGAACAAAACCGGATTTCAGCTCATAAGATGGGAAACATATTCATTTAAACCATTCAATGATTTCATTTATAACAGAATACATATAGGGACAAAAGCAAGAGCTATCGTTAAAAAGGTATAAAAAAGACCTGTCAGGTCTATTAATTTTCATGCCACTATTCTGCCAGCTGATATTCCAGTAACTCCTGTTCTTTTATTCTTTCGTTCAGGATAAACCCATAATCCCTTGATTTTCTTGACTTATATTTACCCCATGCCATCCGTGCATATTCACGCGCCTGTTCAAGGTCACCGAGGATCTCATAAACAACAGCCAGGTTATGACAAGCCCTGCCCTTTGTCTTTCTGCGGCCATTTTCAAGAGCCCTGTTCAATGCTTCAATTGCATGATCCCAGTCGTTGGCTTCCATCATCCTTGCTCCTTCTGCCAGAGCATCATTACCTCTCGACCGTCTGAAGTAACGACGGGTGATATAATACCACGATGGCGATATTCTTTGTGCATACGTATAACCGGCATCATAACTCGCCTTCCTGATCGCATCATTTTTCCACATCATACTGCCGACAGTTTCCAGTAACGTTCCTCCCCCGGCATCCCAATTCATTCTGTGCGTAAAAAGATACTCATCGATAATACTCCTGTTTGCAAGATCATAAAACCTGAATCCGATCTTAACAGAGACCACCCCACGTGCCGCCAATCCTTTTCCAGGTAAAGCGAGCTTTCCACCAGCGATAATTAAATCGGAATCATATTTTTCCAGGGCAATGATCGCATCAGCTTCATATTTTTTACAGATCTCTTCAATTTTTGACCATGAGATCGGCTCCGGGAATGCAGCACTAACTACATCCTGCCCGATCATCGCTTCATTCGTCCTGATAACCTTAAATTTCACGGAGTTCTGAAGCACGTCATTTACCCCGTCAAGCGTGACCTGGGTTCCCAGCTTATCCTGACCGATACCTTCACCGGTAATGCCTCCTTCAATGATATTCAGGATATTATCATCGGGTACTGACCTGTCAATGATGGCAATTGTTTTAATATGTTTCGGCACTCCAACAAGTGCAGGCAGCATAACACGGAAGGTAATGTCAGCCCCACTGCAGGTAATAAAAATGACAGCAAGGATGATGAAACTACGGATTTTATTTTTCATTGGATAATGATTTACTTTGTTTAGACCAAATCTACGAATAATAATCTTTTAGTTCAATTTTTAATATTGATATCAATAATTCTCCAATATTTAACCACAGAGTACACAGAGTCTGCCTTTGCTAAAGCTTCGGCAGATAAAAATGTACAGAGATCACAGAGAATTCATTATAAGACAATTACAACTCTGTGTACTCTGTGAAATTTCTGTGCTCTCTGTGGTTATTAAGAATTTTTATAAGCCCTGAGTCTAGTAATTAGATTAAAGCTTAAGTTAATTTGATCTTAGTATGAATCTTTTAATTA